>CAYLJH010000139.1:0-2884 GCA_964383685.1 uncultured Candidatus Bathyarchaeia archaeon
AATGGCGCGATGACTGTGAACACCGCGTAGTTGAACACTGACATTACAATCACCCTAAGGACTATTCCTAAGACTAGCCCCGAGGATATCAGCGATTTGACGCTTTTCACCTTGTTTCCATTGGTTATCTTTGACGCGACCCAGAGCCCGATTATCATTGATGCAACAGCGGCACCTTTCATCGCCGGTCCCAGGATGTCGCCGGCCCGAATCGTGAGCACTATCCAGTAGATAGCTGTGGATAGGAGGGCGTACTGGGGGCCCACAAGGAAGAATGCCATTGTTACAGGTATCTCCGAGAAATCGAATTTCAGGTACGGCAGTAGGGGGAAGGGGATTGTGATGTTGATCATTGTCAACATGATTGATAGTGCGCTAAAGACGGCTGAAAGCGCAATGGACCGGGTGTCCATGCCGGTTTTATTATTAGTCACAACCCACCTTCAAGTATTAACTAATTAATGTGTTATTACTAATTAGTGGGTAATAATTCGGGTTCAAAGCGTCGCCTTGGTGGAGCTAACGGCTCTCGTGGTCCAGAAGCCTCTCCTTGAGTGGAAGCCCCCACCTGTAACCGCCAAGTCCACCGTCCTTCCGAAGGACGCGGTGGCAGGGCACCAGAATCCCCACTGGGTTCCTGGCACATGCACTTGCTACCGCCCTTGACGCTTTCGGGTTTCCGATGGACTCGGCCAACTCGGAGTATGTTCTAGTCTCGCCTGGAGGTATCTCCTGTATCGCCTTGAGCACCCTCCACTGGAATGCGGTCCTGTGGATGTCCAAAGGTAGCCTCGGGTTGTAGTTCCCACCCTCAAAGTAGGAGGCGAGGGGCTCAATTGTCTCCCTGAGACCTTCGTCATCCCTTGTGATTGATGCGTACGGGTACTCCTCCATGAGCGCGTCAACCAGTTGCGGCTCGCTTTCGCCCATGTAGAGGGCGCAAATACCCTTCGCGGTACGAGCCACCAGTACCTTGGTGATGGCTGTCCCCATGACCGTGTACCAGATGGACACGTCTGAACCTCCCTCCCTGTACTCGGTCGGCGTCATGCCCAGCTTGTCCGGGACTTTCTCGTATAACCTGCTCCGTGACTTGAACCCGGACCCGGACATGGCAGATTCCACGTTCTCGCCGTTCCTGATGTGTGATTTGAACAGCTCAAGACGCCTAGCCTCGACGTACTGCCTGGGGCTCATCCCGAGGACTGATTTGAATGTTCGCTGCAGGTGGTACTTGCTGACGTTGAACTCCTCGGCCAGCCTCCCGAGGGTCAACTTCCCCTCGATGTTCCGTGCGATATAGTTGGTAATCTTCTCCACGAAAGCCCCGTTTGGAGGATGATACTCGGAGGGGTCGCACCTCAAGCAAGCCCTGTACCCTGCCTCCTCCGCCTCCTTGGGTGAATCAAACAACACGATGTTCTCGGGCTTTGGCCGCCTGGACGGGCACGAGGGGCGATAGTAGATGAGCGTAGTCCTTAAGCCGTAGACGAACTTCCCGTCCAACCGGGTATCCCTCTCCATAACCGCCCTGATCCTATCAACCCTGGTGCTCATTCCTGTTCAATGGGAACTGGCGGTGGACTCAATTTATATCTTGACTCCGATTCTTGTCCTCGAATCTCGGCTAATCCGAGCCCCTGGTGAACAGGACCATCCCGAAGATGGCTATCAATGCGAGTGCCCCGCTGTACATCGTTGAGGCCGCAAGCCCTTGAGTCGCCCACAACCGCCCCACCACGGTGTTGGATATGAAGAAGCGGATCCCCACGACGAGGTAGTACATGCCGTACGCCGTCCCTTTGAGGCCACTGTCCACGTAACCGGGTATCAACGCTCTCTGGATCGTCTCCACTATCCCCATGTAGAGCCCGAAGACGGCGGCGATGATGTAAGCCGACGAGACAACTGAGGGCATATAGGATAACAGCAGGGTCGTGACCAGGAAGACCCCGTACCCCAGTGTCAGGACACGCTCCTTGCCGACCCGGTCCGCCAGCCTGCCAGCAGGGATGGCGATAACGGTGTGGGTGACGTTGACGACGGCGTAGACCACCGGGATCAGCACGTCCCCTACGCCCATCTCTCGGGCATTGAGCAGGATGAAGCTGAAGTTGAAAGCACCGAGGCTGAACACCGCGACGATGACCAGCAGACGGAGGTATTTACCCCTCAGCACCTCGCCCAGGCCCTCAAGGAACCTGAACTCGCTCGTGGAGGCCCCCACGATCTCCTTTACGCCGAATATTATGAGGAACAACGCTATTGTCCCCGGTAGGAGGGAGAGCCAGAAAACGTCCCTGACTGTCCAGCCAAGGAACACCATGACGGCAGTGGCAGTCAATGGCCCAATGATCGCCCCCGTCTGGTCCATGGTCCTGTGGAGCCCGAACGCCTCTCCCTGCCTGTCAGCCGGTGCCGAGTCGCTGAGAAGCGCGTCACGGGGCGCTGTCCTCACACCCTTGCCCACCCTGTCCGCCACCCTGATGATTAACGCGTCCGTGACCGTTGATGCTGACGCGAAGAACGGCTTGACGACGTTGGATATCGAGTACCCAAGCAGGATGAACGCCTTCCTCCTCCTGAACCTGTCGCTGAGGACACCGGAAACCGCCCTGATGATGTAGCTCAACGCCTCGGCGGTGCCCTCAATCAAGCCGAGGGTGGCCGCGGAGCCCCCTGGGAGCCCTAGGATGAAGACGGGCAGGATGCTGAACACCATCTCGCTGGAGACATCAGTGAAGAAGCTGACAAAGCCAAGACGGTTGACATTCTCAAACCCGTCATCCTCTGCCATGGTCAACCATTACACCCCACGGATATACGCTTTTCAATGCCTCGACGCGGGTATTATCAGACGTGAATCGGAGACAAGCCAATGACC
>CAYLJH010000139.1:2894-5721 GCA_964383685.1 uncultured Candidatus Bathyarchaeia archaeon
CCCGGCTCCACGGCCTCTTTTCAATCGTAAAAAGGCGGTCAGTAAAAATTTTTTTTCGCGTTATAGTAGGTTACCTACTATTCGTTTTCATGGACACCCGCGACGGGAGTAAAATTCCCCTTATGTCAGGTTACTTGACACAAGCCAACCCAAAATAATATTTTTTTCCCGTTATACCCAGTGGCTGGAGCGGCTTTTTTCTCCTTATACCATGTTACTTGAAGCAAACCAGAGGGTCACGCTACCTCGGAGGGGCGTAGAAGGCAGCCATGGGTAACGGATGTTAATCATACCCTTTTTAAACATCAATTCATCTTAAATCGTACTCCAAAGGAGAGAAAATTAAATGGGGTATCGCTTTGTCCAGCCCCCGGAAGCGGGGCAATAAGAAATGGGGTATCATATTCTCAGGTAACCCCAACGAGAACCAGAAAAACATTGAAAAAACGTCCATCAAGGTGAGACGGATCTGGGAGGCAGCGAAAAATGACTAGAACAACAGGCAGTAAAGCATACTTGAAGACCCTCGAAAACGAGGGGGTAACACACATGTTCGGAATAACGGGAGCGGCGTTGATCCCGATATGCGACGACCTACTAAACAGCGACATCCGCTACATCCCAGGCGTTCACGAGCAAGGATCAGCACACATGGCTGACGGCTACGCCAGGGCAGCAAACAAGCCGGGCATCGTCCAGGTGACAAGCGGCCCAGGCGCGACAAACATCGTCACGCCAATCGCCACAGCTCAGCTTGACTCGGCACCGCTGGTCGCGTTCACGGGCCAGGTGCCGATGAACATGGTCGGCACGGACGCTTTCCAGGAGGTAGACATCATCGGCGTAACCGCTTCAATCACCAAGTGGAACCACCAGGTCAGGGATGTCTCCAAGATCCCGTGGGCGGTCAAGGCAGGGTTGCACATCGCCAACACGGGAAGAAAGGGCGCGGTGGTCATTGACCTCCCCAAGAACGTCACAACGGAGGAAGCCGACTTTGACTATGACGTCAAGGTCGAGTTAGAGGGCTATAAGCCAATTATTACTCCTAAGGCATATGAGCTTGACACCGCAGTAAAGATCCTGCTTGCCGCTAAACGGCCAGTCATAATCGCCGGGGGAGGGGTAATCTCCTCGGGAGCCGGAAAGGAACTTACAGGACTGGCGGAGCTGCTTATGGCACCAACTGCCACAACCCTGATGGGGAAAGGAGCAATCCCAAGCAACCACCCGATGAGCCTAGGGCTCTGTGGGATGCACGGAAGGCATGAGGCAAACTTCATGGTCCCAGACTCGGACGTGTTGCTGGTGGTAGGCGCAAGGTTCAGCGACAGGACCACTGCGACGCTATCCGGTTTCGCTCCAAATGCTAAGATCATTCACATCGAGATCGACCGCAGCGAGGTTGATAAGAACATCAGCTCATTGACACAGGTCGTTGGGGACGCAAAACACGCGTTAGCTGGAATCATCAAGAGGCTCAAGGTCGAGATAATCAGGAAAAATGGCTGGCACAAGAAGATAGCCGAGTACAGGAAATACTGTGAGCCATACGATTACGGAACGGGGATTAACTCTCCTGCCGTGATGAGGGCAATCCGTGAAGCGCTACCAGGGGACGCATTCGTCACAACCGACGTAGGGCAGCACCAGATGTTCGCGGCACTCCACTACGACGTACACGAGCCGGGAACATTCCTCTCAAGCGGAGGCTTGGGCACGATGGGTTTCGGCGTACCATCAGCCATCGGTGCAAAGGCGGCCGCACCAGACAAGAAGGTGCTGACCATCTGCGGGGACGGAGGATTCCACATGACTGAGAACAACCTGACGGTGGCTGTCGATGAGGACCTGCCAATCGTGGTAGTGCTCATGAACAATAAGGTGCTAGGCATGGTGGCCCAATGGCAGAGGCTCTTCATGGACGGACGGCTCTCTACGGTTGACAGGAACTACTCAGTGGACTACACCGAGTTGTCCAAGTCCTATGGGGCGCACGCCGTCAAGATCGAGTCAATGGATCACCTGAGGACCGAGCTGAGGAGGGCGGTGGACGCAGATTACACGACCGTAATCGAGGTACCGATTGACCCAAACGAGAACGTGTACCCCCACATCCCGCCGGGGATGGGTTTAAAGGACATATTGACGGAGGATTAAACATGAGTCTTAACGTCATCAGCTTACTCGTTGAGAACAAGCCGGGTGTCCTGTTCAACATCAGCAACACCATCCGCAGGAAGAACTTTAACATCCACAGCATCACGGCCATCGCTGGGGAGGAGGGTGACACCTCCAGGATCACCATCACCTCAAAGGGTGAGGCAAAGGAAGTGGACAAGCTCGTGGAGCAGCTGGACAAGATGGTTGATATAATCAGCGTCAAGAGGCTCGACCCACTGAGGACGGTAATGAGGGACATGGCGTTGGTCAAGCTCCATACCGCCGACCCCATGGCACAGGAGGAGGCCCTTGCCGTTATCAACAAGTACAAAGGACTCATCCTTGACATCAAGCCCGACACGGTCATCGCCCAGGTAACGGGCTCAGCTACGGAGGTATCCGACTTCCAGGCAGAGGTAACCCACATCGGCATCGTCGAGGCCGCCAGAACGGGGATCACGGCTATCGAGAAAGGCTGGATCACTCTCAAAGAAAAATAACTTTATTTTTCATCAATCAATATTTTAATTACCAGCTCCCTGAGCGTATGATTAACAGTGTGCCAGCTAGCTGCCTATATCGGCGACAGGGACATCTCAAAGACGCTTCTGACTTCCCTAAGGTATCAGGAAGCCTACTTCGGTTCCAACGCCACGGGAATGGG
>CAYLJH010000140.1:0-5538 GCA_964383685.1 uncultured Candidatus Bathyarchaeia archaeon
GACCTGAAGAAGCTGTTCAGGAAGGCAGTGGAGACCATGGGGCCAGAGAGGATCCTGTTCGGCACCGACAGCAGCTATTTCCCCAGGGGTTTCTCGGCCGAGTACCTGAGGGAGCAGCTGAAGACCTGCTACGAGCTCGGCTTGAGGGAGGAGGAGATCAGGATGATTTTCCACGACAACGCAGCGGAGTTATTGAAGCTCTAGGCTAATTGTTTTAATAATCCCCTTCCGAGTTTACCTCCATAATGTCTGGGTGTACATTTTGAGTGAACAGGACAACAGGCCAGCGGCGCATAACATATACTCAAACCATGTGAGGGAAAGGAAATCATCGGGTTTAGCCACGGAGCTCTGGGGGCACATCTCCCACACCATGGGGGAGGCAGCTGACCTGATGCCCAAGGTCCGGGGCGAGTACGGCGAGACCAGAGACGAGCTGGAAGCCCTCAAGGTCCTCATGAAAGACAACATGAGGCGCATGGGGCTATTGACGGGGAAGACCCGTGAGGCAATTGATGGGATGCACAACGGCGTCGTCGAGGCCGGCCAGCAGCCCAACTTCATGGGAGGCCCAAGCCTTGTCCTCAACAAGATAGCGTACGCCGTGTCGCTTGCTGGAATGGACGAGGACATCGTTCCCCTCTACTATGTCGCGGACTATGACGGGGTCCAGCCCGAGCTGACAAACATGAGGCTTCCGAGCCCGAGCTCAAAGGGGCTGCAGCTGAACTACCCTGTCCAGCCCAGCCAGCACAACCTGTCCATCTACAAGTTCAAGCTCCCCGGAGAGAGCTGGTTCACAAAGACCATGGACAAGATCGACAGCAACTACCGGGGGATACTGAAGGATCTGCCGAGGGAGAAGAGTGACCTGGCCCAGAAGAACCTTGACCACATCTACTCCATCATAAGGAACGCGTACTATTCAACGGACAACGTGTCCACGTTCAGCACCAAGATCATCGGCTCGCTGACCAACATCGAGGCCGATATCGGTCTCCCCATCTTCTGGTTCAGCATGCCGGAGACGCGGCCACTTTTCCAGAGGGGTTTTGAGCTACTGCTCGGTGAGCCCACCAGGACCAGGTTCATATACGCCAGCAACGATGCCCAGGCCAAGGTGGACGCATCAGGCCACAAACCCGGAATTGGAGCAAGGGGCAAGGACTATGTCCCGTTCTTCCTCGAATGCATGAACCCAAAGTGCGGATGCATCAGGGTCGAGCTCAAGTACAGCAGGCGAGAGGGCTCAGCGACGGCGGAACTTCAGGGAAAGTGCTCCACCTGCGAGGATGAGTACAGCTTCAGCATCAACGCCGAGAACCCCGACGTGTCAGAGATCATCGACTGGATAACCCCGAGGGTTGACTCCAGGCAGGTCATCACTGACTCTGTCTTCCCCATCGTGGGTCACATCGGCGGCCCTGGCGAGACGAGCTATTACGCCGAGGTCATCCCCGCCGCCAGGAAGGTGGGGCTGCCATTCCCGCTGTTCCTCAGGTACTCTCGGGCTTTCTACAATACCCCGTGGAACGAGGTGGAGTCCAGCTTCATAAAGAAGGCAGGATACCCCGTCATCAGCAGCGAGTCCATTTTCAACACCCTCAGCGACTGGGTTGTCGCAAGGAACAAAGGCGACGACGAGGGGCTCAGGAACGCCCATGTGAGCATCGAGGAGAGCATAACATCAACATACTCCCAGTTGATCGGGCAGCTGAAGGTTCTTGAGAACGCTGTGAGTGATATCAAGCAGCAGCTCAGGAACCCCGGCGACAGGAGGCCACTAATCGAGGCCATGAAGAAGAAACAGGGAGAGGCGAGTATCATTGACCACTACCTGTCATGTTGCTTCGGCAGGTTCAGCCCGGAAAAGTTCGGACAGGAAGTAAACTGGATGTGGATAGACCTCGCGGCCGCCACGGGCGTCAAGGACGTCATGGGTGCCTATCTCAGGATGTACAACAGGTACACTCCGAACAGCTCCATGTACTATATCAACGTGACCTAGTCGTTGTGCCTCTTTCGCAGGGGCGGGGAGAGCTTGGTCATTATTATTGCTCTCTCAAAGATATCCACCCAGAGGTCAAGCTGCTCCTCGATAGCCTTGGGGCTTAGCACTCCTGATGCCTGTCCCCTTCCTATCTCCCTTGCAGCCTTTGCCCTGTAGACCGGAAGGAGCCTGTCTCCCTCCCTGCCTACTTCCCAGAAGTCCTCCGTGAGGAACACGACTATGGGAACCCGTGTGGCCCCAAGAATCCTGACCTCGTCCTGGAGCTCATCGCTGGTGTCCCTGTCAATGAACCTGATCTCAACGTCATCGACGACATCCGCGATTTTCTTGAATATCGGTCCCTGCCTGACGCAGTCACCGCACCAGACACCACCGTAGACCAGGACCTTCACTATCCTGTTATAGTCCTGTAGCCTTGCCTTCTGCTCGTCGTTGAGGTCCGGCACCCTCTCCATGAAATCGTGCCAGCGGGGGGCGTTCTCGGTGTCAATCAGCATGAACTCGTCGTATGTGAGAGCCATGTGCCAGTACTTTTTCCAGAAATCCGCTCTTTTATCGAAGTATGTTGTTTTATCGGCCATAGCCCCTTCATGTATTTGGGGGAATATAATGGGTTAGGTCAGAGGACCGATTCGTAGATCTTCATGTACTGGTCAAGCACCATGTCAACAGTGTACCTTTCCAGCACCGTCTTCCGAGAGTTCTCGCCCATCTTAATCTGGAGGTTGATATCGGCGTTGAGCTTCAACACGGCCTCCGCGAGGTCGTCCGGTCTTTTCGCCGGCACAAGGAAACCGTTGACTCCGTCCTCCACCTGCTCAGGTATGCCGCCGACATCCGTGGCGATTATGGGTAACCCGCTGCTCATGCCCTCCAGTATCGTGAGCGGGGCACTCTCAGTCTCGCTTGCCATGACGAGGGCGTCTGCGCATCTCAGGATGTCCGGGACATCGCTCCTGAAACCCATCATCCTGATGTTCTTTTTGAGCCCCAGCTTGCCTATTAGCCTCTCCACCCTGCGCCTGTCTGGTCCATCTCCAACCAGGATAAGCCGAGCGTTGGGTAGTTTCCTGGTTATTACGCACATGGAGTACACGATGTCCTCTACCCGTTTCACTGGGCGGAAGTTGCTGACGTGGATGAGTGTGATCGCCTCATCCATCCTGGACTCGATCAGCTCGCAAGGAGCTGGCTGGTATTTTTCGGGGTCAACAAAGTTGGGTATGACGTGAATCTCCTTCTCGATGCCCAGGCTGTTATGGGCCTCAGCTGCCATGAACCTGGATACCGCTGTAATGGCGTCTGACGCCTCCACGCTCATCGTGTTCACCCTCTCGTACGCTGGGTCGTTCCCAAGAATGGTGACATCCGATCCGTGCAGGGTAGTAATGTAAGGTTTTCCCGTGACCTCTCTTGCCAGCTGGGCCGCGGTTGCATGTGGCAGGCTGTAATGTACGTGGAGCAGGTCAAGTTCCTCACTATCGGTAACATCCGCCATCTCAGTGGCTAAGGCGACAGTGTATGGTGGATACTTGAACAGGGGGTACTCAACCACTGAGACCCTGTGCACCTTCACGAAGTCATAGTCTATTCCCTGGAGCGCAAAAGGGGTCTCCAGGGTGATGAAATGTGTCCTGTGGCCTCTCTTGGCGAACTCAACACCCAGTCTTGTGCCTAGAATACCGCTTCCCCCAACAGTGGGGTAACATGTGACTCCAATCTTCAAGATGGTTCAAATAACCTTGATGGCTGAATAAAAATAGGGTGGGCTTAAAGGCCCTTGATTCGCTTCTCGACGCCTAGAACTGCGGATATCTGGCCCTCGTGGTGGAGGATCTCGGATACTCCAAGCATCAGGTAATGGGCCGCGGACTGCTTGCCCATGAACCACTCCATCTCCTTGGCGAGGTCCTCTTCGCTGATTCCGTCAAGTACCTTCATGAGCTGGGCCTTGCCCGCCTCATAGTCTGCCTTGATCTCTTCAACGCTCTTGCCGTCTGCTCCTGCATATCCCTCGACCTCTGCGTCTTTGTTGCCTGCAGCGATCTTTGGGATGAAGCTGTACCACTCTCCAATGAGGTGGCCCAGGATGTTCCTGATGGTGTTTGCTTCTGTACAGCTCTTCCAGTCCAGCTGGTCCTCTGTGATGTTCTTGGTTGTGTTATCGAGCCTGTTCAGGCTCATCGTTGCGAAGTGTTTTATTCCGTCTACTTTTGGCATTTATATCACCGAAAATTGGGTACTAGAGAATCCCTAGTTCACAAATTTATAACCTATGGTAAGTTTTTTAACCTGAAAAAAGGTGGGTGGCTACTCGTTTAGCCTCTTGTAGGTTCCCCTGATGTATGTGACCTGGCCCTTGTGGTGGTAGACCTCGCCGATGTACGCGAAGAGCCCCTCCTTCCTGAGCTTTGTCCCGCCCCAGAGTGGGATCTCCTCGTCCATGGCCTCGTTGGACAGCTTGTTCAGCTTCTTGACGGATTTCTCCTTGCCCTTCTGGATGTCCGCCATGAGCTTGTCCATGGGGTAGTCCTGGTCACGGTAGTCCTCCGCCCAGCCCTCGGGTGTGTACTCGGTAACCCCCTTGATGAGCCTGGGTAGGGCCACGTTGATGATCCTTGAGATGTGGTTAAGCTGCCACTGGACGCTGGTAGAGACCTCAGTTGGCTGCCACTTGTACTCCTCCGCACCTAGCTCTCCACAGGCTCGCACCAGGCTTCCAACGGCCCACTCAAGCTGCTCTGCTAGTATCGATCCTTTTTCTGACATAGAATACCAGTAAAACGGGGGGCATCGGGGTCTTATGAATTGTTCCATGTGTGTTTGCCCGAGTTTTTCCCTTGAACCGAGAATCTCGGTCATGTTTCAAATACAACCAACTCGTTGATTATATTGATTTAACTTGAGCAAACTCGACCTCAGCAAGGAACTGAAGGAATGTTACAGGGCGAAGAAGAAGCCCGACACCGTTTATGTGCCTGATGGCAGGTTCCTCAGCGTCCTTGGCAAGGGGGACCCCAACGGCGAGGAGTACCAGGAGGCCATCGGGGCCCTGTACAGCTTCGCCTACAAGCTGAAGTTCCACTTCAAAGGAAAGGACAAGGACTTCAAGGTGATGCCGCTTGAGGGAATGTGGTGGGTCGAGGACGGGACGTTTGACATGGACAACCCGGCGGACCGCGAGGACTGGAGGTGGAGGGCGATGATCAGGGTCCCAGATTACATCACCGAGGAGACGATGAGTGATCTCGTCACTGAGCTCTCGAAAAAGAAGGGAGAGAAGGTGCGTGAGGTCTCCCTGTGGGACTACCACGAGGGGATATCTGCCCAGATTATGCACGTCGGGCCGTACAGCGATGAGGCCCCCACTATCAATGCTCTACATAAATGGGTTGAGGAAAGTGGGTACAGGCTTAGGGGGCACCATCACGAGATTTACCTCAGCAACCCCCAGAGATCGAAACCTGAGAACCTGAAAACAATCATCAGGCACCCGCTTGATGAGCTGGGTCTAGGTTAGAGGCTGT
>CAYLJH010000141.1:0-5532 GCA_964383685.1 uncultured Candidatus Bathyarchaeia archaeon
CACCCGCCTGGGAGGGAGACGCCGGCAAGTTAACGTTCAGCAGATCGTTGAGATCGGGAAGGACATAGTTAAGCTGGACAAGCTCCTCGGTGAGGTTACCTCAAAGGTTGAGGCCACCAGCAAGGTCTTCGAGCAGCACCAGAGGTCACTGAGGCAGTACGATACAAGGCTGGACCAGTTAAACAGGCGCAGCACCGACCTGGACCGGAGGACCGGCGCACTCTCACTTGACAAGGAGCGAATCAGGCTACAGGTAGAGCAGCGGCTAGGCGAGCTGGCCAGGCTTGGCTACAGCGAAAAGGTCTCAGTTGACAACGTGGTGCTTGAACAGGTGGAGCGCAGGCTGGGGAGCATCAAACGGGAGAAGCGGGGACTGGGTGCCATCAACCAGCTGGCCATCGACCACTACCCCATAACCATGAGGGAGTACAAGCAGAGGAGCACCCGCATCAACGGCATGGAGGAGGAGAAGCAGAGCATCCTGTCCTTCATCGATGAGGTTGAGAAGGAGAAGCTGGAGCACTTTATGTCCTCGTACAACGTTATTTGCGAGAACTTTAGCGCCATATTCAGCAAACTCACGGGAGGCGGAGACGGCCGACTTGAGCTACAGATACCCGAGGACCCATTCTCGGGAGGCGTTGACCTCTACGTCCAGTTCGCGGGCAAGCCCATGAGGCTCGCCACGGGGGCATCGGGAGGGGAGCGCAGCGTCGCCGCCATCGCGTACCTGCTGGCAATCCAGAGGTTCCTCAAGGCACCATTCTACCTCTTCGATGAGATAGATGCCCACCTTGACGACCTGAACACAAGCAGGCTGGCCGAGGTGCTCAAGGAGAACGCGGCTGACAGCCAGTTCCTCATGATCAGCCTCAAGGACGTCATGGTCCACCACGCCGACCGCATCTACGGCGTTTTCGCGCAGCACGGCAAGAGCAAGGTCCTGGTACTACCCATGAAGGAGAAGATAGCAGCTTGAGCAGGACTAAGCAGAAGCCCTACTACCTGAGGCAGCCCTGGGATGTCCTGTTCAGGGAGAGCAAGCTACAGAAGGTCTCGCCTTGGAACGTGGACCTGGTCCTGTTGCTCACCACTCTCCTTGAGGAGATGGACAAGGCAGGGATAGATTTCAGGCTCGCCGGGACCGCGATACAATCCAGTGTTCATATCTACATGATGAAGGCCGAGCTCCTCCTCAAGATGGAGGAACTGCCACAGCCGCAGGAGGAGAAGGCCGACGTTTACCTTCCCCCTGCGCTCCCCCTGCCTTTCAGGTTCGAGCATACGACCACCACCGTCAACGACCTCATCGAGGCCCTAGAGAGGGCCCTCATGGATCGTAACGTGACGAGGAGGCCAAACCTGCCCATACTTCCCATGCCAATCCCTGATTTCCTGGACGCGGAACAGTACCTTCTGGAGATCGAGAGCAGGGCCGACAACCTCTTCGAGGAGATCCAGTGGAGGTTCGAGAGCAAGGGCGAGGTCAGGCTCATGGAGCTGGTCTACGGCCAGGAATGGCTTGAGGTGGTCAGGATTTTCATGATGCTCCTCTTCCTGGCGCAGAGGATGAAGATAGCCCTTGACCAGGATGAGGATTCATTCGAGATATTTATCACGTTGAAGGAGGAGAGCGAGCACCTTGACTGAGCTTTCCCCCCTCATGTCCAGGAGGATCAGGGGCCTTGAGGCCGCGCTGTACTCGGCTGGACGGCCCCTTGAACTGGGTGAGATATGCCCCGTACTGGGCACAAAATCAGACAGGGTGGCCGCCAAGGTAGTCCACCTCCTGCACCACAAGTACAGGCTCAGGAACTGCGCCCTTGAGGTGGCAATACTCGAAGACGGCAGGGTCGAGATGAGGCTCAAGCCGTCCTACGAGGAGATGGTGCAGCAGTTCAACAAAAAGCCCCTGTTAAAGCTGGGGCCGTTGAAGACCCTGAGCTACATAGCTTTCCATCAGCCAGTGCTTCAGAAACTAGTGGTAGAGGCACGCGGCAGCCACATCTACAGCCACTTTAGGCAGATGGAGGCAATGGGATTGATCAACCGTGAGCGAACCGAGGATCGGAGCTATATGATCACGACCACCGCGTTTTACGGTGACTATTTCGGTTTCAGCCATCATCCGGAGAGGAGCAAGATACAGCTAAAGCAGATATTCAGAGAACTTAAGATTACCAAACTGGAGAACGGGGACATCGAGAACCTGTTCGGTGGAAGCATCGATGGTCTTGACGACCTTGACAGCATAGATGAGGGGGACCTAGCAGACCCTGGGGATCGGCTCTCCCATGGGCTTTCTCAGTATCCTGGTCCCTCCGACAACGGTTCGAAGTAGCACCATACCTTTCCGGTCCTCCCTGACCTCCCCAATTATCTCAGCCGCTTTCCCGTACTTTGTGGTCCTCACGGCGGCAAGAATCTCCCCCGCCCTGTCTGGCTCAACCACCATGATGGCGACTCCCTCGCATGTGACCTCCAGCGGGTCAAGCCCCAGCATGTCCGACGCGGCCCTGACGCTGGTCTTCACGGGGACCGTGCCCGATTCAAGCCAGATGCTCACCCCTGATTTTTCCGCGACCTCGTTCAGCGCCATCGCCAAACCTCCCCTGGTGCAGTCCTTCATGGCCCTGACATCGCCCGCGTCCATTGCTGCCTTGACTGTCTCGTGAATGGGCGCGCAATCTGAGATCAGCTGGGTCTCGAAGCTGAGTCCCTCCCTCTTTGACATCAACGAGATACCGTGGTCACCCACCGTCCCCGTGACGATTACCTTGTCACCCGGCCTCGCTTGGCTGTCAAGGACCCTCTTTCCCCTGAGCAATCCCACGCCGGTGGTGCTGATGACCATGCCGTCCAGGCTGCCCTTTGGCATCACCTTAAAGTCACCGCCTATGATGGCCACACCTGCCTCCTTGGCGGCCTCGTTCATTGATGAGACGATCCTCTTCAAGTCATCCATGGGGAAGCCCTCCTCCACTATGATGCTGTCCAGTATGGCCACGGGCTCGGCTCCCATCACCGCTGTGTCGTTCACCGCCCCGCATACCGCGAGCTTTCCCAGGTCGCCGCCGGGGAAGAATATGGGGTCAACGGTGTGTCCGTCCATTGATAGGATGACCTCGTGCTCGCCTATCCTGATGGAAGCGCCGTCATCAAGGGCGTCAAGGGCGATACCGTCCCTCGCCTGCCTCTTCTCAAAAATTTTAAGGAATAACTCGTGTATCAGCGTGTCCTCGGTGGAGCCACCTGCCCCATGGCTGAGCTTGACGACTTCATCGGTCATGGCGTTTCTATTGTACAGCCTGTGGTCATGGATGATATATGTTGTTGAAGAAAACGGGTTTATCCCCATCTGGCCCCGATGTACTCCGCGGCCTCGCTTATCTTGAATGGCCGCGAGTTGTTCCCGGTCCTCACGTAGAACTCCTGCTTGCCCTTGTTTGTCAGGTATGAGGGCTTCATGGAGGCCGTTACGTTGATCTGGCACAGGTCCTTCCCGAGGACGCTGTGGAACATTACGTCAACGTGCTGCAGGTAATAGTTACCGATACAGCTGGACACCAGGCTCAGCAGGAGGTTCTGGAAACCGTCCCTGTTCCTGTTCTTGATTATCGTGTAATCATCGTTGACCCCAACTACCTGGTTGTCATCCGAGAGACCAATCAGGAGGGTGCCCCCCTCCGAGTTCAGGAAGGCGCAGATGGTCTTCAGGACCACCATCTCAAGCGCCTGGTTCCCCTGTTTCGTGCGCCTATCGTAGCGGAAGCTGGACTTGAACTCAAGGTGTGATCCCTCCTCCTGGTTGATCAGGCTGATGATATCATCAACCCCGCCACCGTCCCGCTTTTTCTTCATGTTCATGAGCTTTTCCATGAGCTCGATTTGCCTCTGAGCAATATCCGTGATGCTCACTATCCCCTTCAGCCCATGGTTGTCAAAAACTGCCAGCTTTTTTATTCGGTTCTTCTGCATGGTCCTGCAGGCATCAACGAGGGGTGTGGATGGTTCACAACTCACGATATCAGCGGTCATTATCTCCCTCACGAGAATTTTTTTCGGGTTCTGCCCCACCGCAACGATCCTCATTGTGATATCTCGCTCGGTGAGTATGCCCACAACCGCGTCGCCTTCGCTCACGATGACGCTGCTTATGTTGTATCTAGTCATTAGGCGGGCCTCTGACTCAATGGTCTGGTCCGGGTCGATGGTCACGACGTTTGGGGTCATGACTTCCTGTACAGTAGACATCATAGAACTACAAGCCCATCACGTGTTTCCGTCAAAAATCGGTAAAGGGATTATGGAGTGGAGGTAAGGTAAATTGCTCCATTTTATCCCATTGGGAAATAGTTTTTATATGCCCTATTGGTCTAAAGGCAGGAACGAGGAATAACACTTTGGCATGGCATGATAGGCTTACGAAGAAGAAGAAAACAGGCGGCAAGAAGAGGGCTTACAGATCAAAGCGCATCTACGAGCACGGCTCCCAGCCAGTGGAGACACTGCAGGGCGAGGTAAAAAGGAAAACAGTTGCCGGAATCTCCAGCACGAGGAAAGTCAAGCTAGTCAAGGCAGACCATGTTAACGTCTCTAACCCAGAGACTGGCAAGACCGAGCGTCTTGAGATCCTCGACGTTGTGAGCAACCCAGCCAACGCCGACTATAACAGGCGTGGCGTCATTACAAAGGGCACAGTTGTCAGGACCGAGAAGGGCCTTGCCAAGATTGTTTCCCGACCTGGCCAGGTAGGCTCCCTCAGCGCAATAGTCGTCGAGGAGTAAACATTTTTAGCCGTATCAACGGCACACATTTCTAGTTGTGGTACCAATGAGGGGAAAAGGAAAAATCAGGATCTGGCCGGCTTACTTTGATGTCCGGTTCAGCAGGGGTGAGGGAAGGCGTGTTCCCCGTGACAGGGCAATCCGTGACCCGAAGCTTGAGGACCTTGAAAAAGTATCACAGAAACTGGGTTTGAACCCAATCGTGCAGCCCGAAAAACGGTACAGCAGGCATCCCTGGAAGCGCAGCGGCGTTGTCCTCGTGGACAAAAAGGGCTCGAAATCAGAGATCATCAGCAAGATAGCAAAATCACTTAGGGGATAATATGGAAAAAACAGTCATCGGCAGGGGCATGCATGTCTCAAAGGGCAACGGAAACCTAATCGTTAAACTGGAATATGAGACCCGGATAGGCATGGACATCGCGGACAAGGAGGGCAGGCCCATGGGCAAGGTATTTGACGTGTTCGGGCCGGTAGGTGCCCCCTTTGCATCAATCAGGCTCATCGAGAACTACCCCATGGGGGACCCCGACGGCAAGCTAGTCTTCAAGGGCGAGAGGCCCAAGAGGCAGTACGACAAGAGGCGTGACAGGCGGGACCGCAAGAGGCGGAAGCGTCACTCAAGATAGTTCTTGACAGCCACAATCTCACCATTTCTAGTGTAGACCCTTGGGACCCTGCGTGTTATCTGGCATGTCACCTCGTGGGTGATTGTATCCATCAACCTGGCCATCTCCTCACCGTC
>CAYLJH010000142.1:0-5519 GCA_964383685.1 uncultured Candidatus Bathyarchaeia archaeon
GCACCGGGCTTCTCCGGGGCTGTCTTCCATCTCAGTGAAGTCTAATTCAAGGAGCTCCATGACTCTCCTTGGTGATTCATAAATTTCGCAGTGTCTACCGATCTCACATGGATCATGGTACGTTACTCCCCCCAAATCGACGGGTGTTTTACCGAGCTTAAGTTTACCTGAATCGAACAGTTCCTCGATGATCTCTGAGGAGTGGATCACACTGAACCCAAGGTCCTCTCCAAGTACTTTGGGGTACTCCTTCTTGAACGTGTTATAGCACCCCGCGCAGGTGAACAGCACTCTCTCCGCCCCCAGGCTCTTTATCTGTTCGACGTTGTGGGTCGCGAACTCCTTAAAGTCCTTAACATCACCGGCGAGGAAGAAAGGCTCCCCGCAGCACCACTCCTCGTGGCCGAGCAGGGTAAAGTCCTCGCCAGCCTCTTCCAGAATCCTTGTCATGGACTCGACGATACCTGAGTTTCTCTTATAATAGGAGGCGCTGCACCCTGCGAAGTAGACTGTTTTCGCGTTCTCCTTGAACATGCCCGTCTTATCGAGCTCGGTGTAACGCATATCCTTGAGCTGATTCTCGCTAACTCGCCGCATCAGGCGTTTGTTCCACTTGTTCCTGAACGCTATCCAGTCTAACCTTGAGTCCCTGCTCATGCCCATGGGGTTTTTCTCCTTCAGGATCATATCCGTCACGGTTCCGAGGACAGCGGGCCCAGTTCCCAACTCATAGGAGTTTCTTCTGAACGCGCTCCATATCTCAAGCGTGTCAAGGCGCACCGAGCAGTACTCCTTACACATGCCACAGAGGGTGCATTGGAAGACATCGGACCCGGTTGGCGGTGCCTTCCCGGATTCAAGGGCGCTCTTCACCTTGTTGATCTCGCCCCTTAGAGCGACCGATTCTGATTTGAGCTCAGCATAGACGGGGCAGACCGCTGCACAGTAACCACACCTGGCGCACATGTACAGGTTTTCCACTATATCATCGAGCCCCCTGGCTGGGACTTTTGTCGTCCATGAGGCCACCTTCAACGGAGAGACGAGGTTCAGCATGGTCATCGATGTGTTGAAAATAAATTTGGTGAAAGGTATCCCAATCCGAGTCATGGCGCCGAAGACCTTGTTGGGGTTCATCAGCCCGTCTGGGTCCAGACGCTTTTTCGCCGCCCTTAGTCTTTCTGACCTTTCCGGTTTCCATAGGTTGTCCAGGTAGAACGAGTTCCAGATGCCTAACCCGTACGGTGCCCCTCCAAGCTTGACTGATTGTTTCCCAAGATCGCTGAGGAAAGGCATTGACAACAGGTATTCAAGCTTCTTTCTCTCGTCGGAAAGCACCATTATCAGGACCACGGAGTCAGTCGGAGATACTATCATGCCTTCATACGACAGCTGGAGGTTCTTTCTCCGGGACACGTCCCCGAGGAATTCATCAAGCTCCCGAAGTTTATCGAGGGGTATGAAAAGGTCTTGACCTATCAGCGTGGGGCCTAGTTTTCTGATGGAAAGCGGGAAAAACCTGTCATCCCACATTTTCTCGATCTCGTGATCGGGCTCCAACACTCCCTTGTTGTACTCGTGCCCTGTTGGGTAGCTTTCCTCAATGAGATCAGATAGGACTTGGATAGCCTCATCTATCTCATCCCTTTCCCCCTCAAACCGGAACAGTACCTGTGCCTTTTTCCCGTGCCCCTCGCCTACCAGGAGTTTCTGCTCCTCAAAGGTGGAGTTGGAGAAGATCATTGAGAAGGGGTCCGTTATTTTTCCTTCCGAGACGAAGCCCATGGTCGCGTTTATGAAATCGAACAGAGTTCCCTCGTCTTCAAAGGAGAAAAGCTTTGAAATCGAGAAACCTGGGATATTCCTTACCCTTAGCTTGACCTGGGTGATGACTCCGAAGATCCCTTCCGTTCCAGTGAACATATCTAAGGGATACTCATTCGTCGGTGATACGATGACCTGACCTGATGGCAGGACAACCTCCATCTCAACTATGGATTTCGAGAGATGCCCGTGCTTTAATGAGCCGTACCCGTATCCACCAGTCGCTATCCACCCACCGATGGTCGCCGAAGGCGCGCTTGAGGGATGTGTCATCAAGGTATGGTCCCTGGACTCCAGGTATCTTTTGAGCTTCATCCAGGTTATACCCGGCTGGACGGTGACTGTGTCATTCTCGGGGTCGAAGCCATGGACTTTATCAATGCTCCGCGTGTCAAACACGATTCCTCCCTTTGTGACAAGCGCGCCTCCAAAACCGTACGTTGCAGCCCCCCTTGGAGTGATGGGGATGTCGTTTGCCCAGGCTAGCTTTACCACATCCAGAACGTCCTTCGTGGTCTTGGGCTTGATTATCGCGTCGGGGGTTGTCTTGAAAAGCATTAAAGCAATTGAAGGCAATGGCGCCATGTCGCGGGAGTAAAGGGCGCACTCGTCCCTGTCAGTGGTGAACCTATCCTGTTCGATTAACTCCGCCAGGAGTCCCGTGAGTTCTTCCCTGTTTACCTTCATTTTCTCAATCCCATCATCTTTGAGGTGGTAAGAGGCCGAGCTGTTGAGCCACTAACTCGGTGACGTCCATTACACCCATCTTTTTCCCGAGGGACAATACTCCATCCCGTATAGTGATCTTGCATGACGGACAGGCGGATGCAATTATCTCGGCCCCTACATCCTCTGCCTGCCCGATTCGAGTGAACGATAACTTGGAGCTTACATCCTTGTCAGTTACCTTGACAAGCCCGCCTCCTCCGCAGCAGAACGACTGCTCTCTTTCCTCGACCATCTCCAGAACCTGTATCCCGACTCCCTCCAGTACCCTGCGTGGGGGCTCGAAGATTCTGCCTATTCTCCCGATCTCACACGGGTCATGGTAGGTAACTTTCAGCGGGGATTCCTGCCCCTCTGGAACCGAAAGCCTTCCGTCCTTGATGTACTGGTCCAAAAGCTCGGTCGCGTGGATTATCTCAATGTCAGGTACGCTGTCCAAGTATTTTGGATACTCGTGTTTGAATACACGGTAACATCCAGCGCAAGTCATCACAAGCTTGGTAGCCCCGCGCTTTTCCACCTCTTTCAGGTTATACTCGGCCAGTTTTTTGAACGCGTCGTGGTGCCCACTAAGGAAAATCGGGTCGGCACAGCATCTTTCATCCTGTCCTAGTATGGTAAAGTCCTCTCCCACAGCGTGCATAATATGAACGAAGGCGTCAGGGATCCCCTGGTTAATCCTGGGATACGATGAGTTACATCCAACGAAGTAGACGACGTCCGCCTTGTCCTTGATTAAATCCTCTTTACCCAGCTCAACGTACTTGAGCTTCTCTCTGTCCTCTTCGTTCTTGATCCGCTTGATCAACCTGCTATTCCAGCTCTTTCTGGTGTCGATCCAGTTTGTCCTGTCGTCGTGGCTCTGGGCGAGAGGGTTATAATTTTCAATTATGGTGTTTGAGAGCATCTCTACCCCTTCGGGGGCCATTCCGTTGTCCACCATCATCCTCCTGAGGGTCAAGACAACCTCGGGTATACTCACGTCCTTGGGGCACCTTTCATAGCACATTGCACACTGAGTGCAAAGCCATGGATCTAGTGACGGGAGCAGATCACCCTGCATACCCAGCTGCGCCTGCCTGATCAGCTTTCTGATTCTGAAATCACTCACCCTGCCTGTTGGACAGCTTCCTGAGCAAGTGGCGCACTGGTAGCACTTTGAGAGCCCCTCGCCGCCTAGCTCCGCTATCTTCTTTGAGAATAATAGATCTGGTTCCGCGATTTCAGTCGTCGTCAACTTTGATACTCCCTTGATTTAATGGCTGTATCGGGCTTGGGCCGAGTTCACGGATGGTCTCTGTGAACTCCTCTATCACTTCGGCGAATCTCCTGCCCTCCCCGGCGGAGATCCAGTCCAAGCGAAGCCTTCCTTCAAACCCGACCTTGTTCATTGAGGTGATTAAGAACTCCATCCTTTCCTTTGCCTTGTGGTTTCCGTCGATGTAATGGCAGTCCCCAATGTGGCAGCCCGTAACCAGGACGCCGTCAAGGCCGTCCTTGAATGCCTTCAGGATGAAAGTGGATTCGATTCTGCCTGAGCACATGACCCTTACTATCCGGATGTTGGTTGGGTACTGGTACCTGCTGATTCCCGCCAGGTCTGCGGCGGCATACGAGCACCAGTTACAGCAGAAGGTCAGTATATTGGGTTCAAACACTTCTTCCAATCACTTCCCACCTCCGCCGGCGTGTGCCAGCACTGTTAACTGTGAGTTGATCTGTTCCTCAGTGAAGTGGTGCATCTTTATGGCCCCCGTTGGACAGGTGCCCGCACACTTGCCGCATCCTTTGCATAGGGCCATCATTATGTGCGCCTTTCGTGAGTAGTAATCGAACTCCTTCAACGATATTTTCTGGTCAATGTACTCGATGGCGTTGTATGGGCAGAGATCACATGCCTTGCACCCGATACACGTGTCTTCGTCTACGAGCGCGATGATTCCCTCTGACAGAACGACGTTCTTGGATAGGATGATGGAGGAATGCTGTGCTGCGGCGCTGGCCTGGGAAATGCTTTCCTGGATAGATTTTGGTGAGTGCGCTAACCCACATACGAAGATGCCATCAGTAGCAAAGTCCACGGGACGTAACTTCACGTGGGCTTCCAGGAAGAAACCGTTCTCGGTTCTGGGTACTTTTAATATTTTAGCCAACACATCGTTGTCTTTCTGAGGTAGGATCGCTGAGCTTAATACAAGTGAATCAGGTCTGAGTCGGAGCGTCTTCTTCAGCACTGGATCCTTGACCAGCACCTGGAGGCCTTTGTTTTCCTCTACTAATGGCTTGTCCTCGGGCTCATACCTGATGAAAATGATGCCCTTCTCGGTTGCCTCGGTGTAGAGGTCTTCGTCAAAGCCGTATGTCCGCATGTCCCTGTACAGGACGTAGACATCGGTCTCGGGTTTTCTCCGCTTGGCCTCTAACGCGTTCTGCAGCGCGTGGGTGCAACACACCCTGCTACAGTAAGGTCTTCCCTCCTCCCTGGAGCCTACGCACTGGATCATTACCACGCAGTCCGAGTCGATATTACCGTTGTACAGCTTTTCCTCGAACTCAAACTGTGTCATTACTTTATCGTTTTCACCGTAGAGGTACTCGTTGGGCTTGAGTTCTGATCCACCTGTTGCCACGACAATGGCCCCAACCTCCATGGATTGTCCCACTCCATCATGATCAACGTTCACTATGTAATTGCCTACAAAGCCCTCTACGTCGATTACTTTGCTGTTTTTGAATACGTTTATTCTGGGATTCTGTTCGACTGTAGTGGTAAGCGTTTTTAGGAACTCTTGTGAGCCCTCTCCATTCTCGATGGAACGGATGTTTCGCAGGTTTCCTCCCAGTTCTGCCTCTCTCTCCACCAGGTTTACCTCGAACCCTTGGGATGCTAGGTCACTGGCCGCGGTCATCCCGCTCACCCCTCCCCCAATCACCAAGCCCATGCACTCCTGTAAACAAATAATCAGTCC
>CAYLJH010000143.1:0-5490 GCA_964383685.1 uncultured Candidatus Bathyarchaeia archaeon
CTTTTCGACAGCTACGTGGCGAGCCTTATGGCCGTCATGATCCTGGGCACTGTCCTCGGAGGCTACCTCATCGAGATGCCGCTGGTCTACGCTGGCCTGGGTGCCATCGCCAGCCTCATCGGCATCTTCGCGGTCAACGTCAAGGAGGGCCAGGAGCCTGGGGCGATCCTGAACAGGGGGACTTACATCACTGTCGTTCTCTTCCTAGCTCTGAGCTACGCGGCCAACACTTACCTGGGCTACAATCTCAGGTTCTGGGGGGCATCCGCTGTAGGTCTGATCGCGGGGGTTGTCATCGGGTTCACCGGTGATTACTACACAAGCATCGACCAGAAGCCAGCCAGGACAACAGCCGAGGCCAGTTTAACGGGCGCTGCAATCAACATCATCACAGGTTTCAGTTACGGCCTGTTGAGCACCTTCCCACCGATGGTGGGCGTAGGTCTCGCGGCCTGGATATCATACGCCATCTGTGCCCCACTGGGGCCCGGATACGGCGTTTATGGTATCGGTATCTCGGCGTTCGGCATGCTAAGCATCGTCGGTATCGTCGTTGCCAACGACAGCTTCGGCCCCATCGGCGACAACGCCAAGGGCATCGCGGAGCAGGGCGGGCTCGACCGTGAGACCATCCGCATCCTGGACAAGATGGACGCGGCAGGTAACACAAGCAAGGCAATCACAAAGGGCTTCGCCATCGGCGCAGCAGGACTAACGGTAATCAGTATCCTGGCCACATTCAAAGAAGTGGCGGAGTTCACTCTGGGCACACCGGTCGTCTTTGACCTGATGAACCCCCTTGTAATGCTAGGGGCTCTCATCGGCGTTGCAATACCCGCCGTTTTCAGTGCACAGCTGATGCTTGGCGTTGGTAGAAACGCGGAGAGGATGATCACGGAAATTCGTCGCCAGTTCGCGGAGATCCCCGGCCTGCTAGAGGGCAAGGAGGGAGTCATACCTGAGTACGAAAAGTGTATCGACATCGCAACCGAAGGGGCACTCAAGGAGCTGGTACCCGCGACCCTAACAGCCATCGGGGTAACCCTGGGAGTCGGGTTCATCTTCGGCGTGGAGGCACTGGGAGGTTTCCTTGCAGGAAACATCTTCAGCGGCCTACTCTTGGCGCTGCTCATGAGCAACGCTGGTGGACTCTGGGATAACGCGAAAAAGTACGTCGAGGACGGCAATCTAGGTGGTAAGGGAAGCCCTGCCCACTACGCGGCCGTCATCGGTGATACTGTAGGCGATCCGTTCAAGGACACGGCGGGACCGAGCCTTAACACCCTGATCACGGTTATCGGGTTGGTGGCTAACGTTTTCCTCCCACTGATCCTGATGTACGCGATTTTCTAATCCCCCCTATTTTCTATTTTATTTTATACCCCCTAGCGTGGGCCATGAAACTGTTTTTGACGTTACATACGGGTTTTTTAATGGAGAATCGGGGGTTCCCCATTATCTTTATTAGTTTGAATCAGAGTAATCAGGTAGCCTCATAGGAGAAAAACGATCAATGTACCGACATCTCAGGAACGCTTGGAAGAAGCCAGGCGAAAGCTACATCAAGGAAATAATGAGGAGTAGGGCAATCCTTTGGAGAAAGCAGCCCTCATCAGTCAGAATTGATAAGCCGACCAGGCTAGACAGGGCTCGTGGTCTTGGATACAAGGCCAAGCAGGGATTCGTTGTCGTTAGGACCCGTGTAAGGAGAGGAGGACGACACAAGCTGAGGCCAGTTCTAGGTCGTAGGCAGAAGAGGATGGGCGTAACAAAGTTCACTGCAGCCAAGAGCAAGAGGCTCATCGCAGAGGAGAGGACGGCGCGAAAGTACCCGAACCTTGAGGTCCTGAACAGCTACTGGGCGTGGCAGGACGGACGATACAAGTGGTTCGAGGTCATTCTCGTTGACCCAAACAACCCATCGATCAAGGCGGACAAGGATGTCGGCTGGATCGCTGGAACGAACTAACCCTTTTCTAATTAATTCATTAATTTTCTAGAATCTCTTTCTGCTCGCTTGGCACATTGGGCGTGTCCTTGAGCTTGAAAGCGACGAGGACCGCCACAAGGCATATTGCTCCTGAAACAAGGAATGGCGTTGTCTGGGAGTAGTTTACGTAGAAATAGCTGGCGATTAACGGCCCAATCGTGAAACCTAGCCTGTTCCCCGTGATGTTGATCCCGAATGCGGCTCCCGTCAGCTCATCAGGGACGGACCTTGATAGAAGCGTCAGGGTTGCGGGCCAGGTCATGCTCCAGAGCCCGAAGGCGATTGTGTTTATGACAAGCATCACCTTCCAGTCACCGATAAAGTGCCACGAGGCGTACAGGAACGGGATCATCGATATTAACGCGATGACCGTCCTCTTCATCCCGAACCTTTCCGCGATCTTTCCGCTGGGAATCTGTGTTACTAGGCTCAGCAAGTTCTGGGCCGTGAAGAACAGGGCCACCTGTTGTGCGTTGAGCGAGAACCGTGAAACCAGGTAGAGTGGGATGATGAGGTTGATACCACCCATGGCCGTGGTCAGGAGAATACCGTAGATAAAGAACGTGAGGAGCACTGGAGCGTTTTCTCCCCTGAAGAGCTCCATGAATCCTCCTCCGGTTGAGTCCCTCAGGACCTCCTGTTTCTCGATCCTAAGGCTTGGGATGATGCTGATTGCGTTTATTGCGGCCCCGACGAGGAACACCTGCCTCCAACCCGAAGTCTGTATAAGGTAACCGCTGATGAGTGTGCTCACCACGCCCGCCAGGGGCCAGGACGAGTTCATAATCCCGAACACGGATGCCCTTGAATCAGAGTCTGAGTTGTCAGTTATCATTGCCATCCTGGCTGGCATGAACAAGGCTCCTGAGGAACTGTAGACTATGAAGAGAGGTAAAACCTGTTGCCATGTCTCGGCGTTCGCCATCATGAACATGATGACCGCGTTCACAACCAGGCTGCTCAAGAGTAGGTTTCTCTTCCCAAGCCTGTCCATGAACAGGCCAGCTGGAAGCATCAAAGTGGTCGCAACCAGCCCCCCGAGGCTTATGACCCATGCGTTCTCAGATGCCGTTGCCCCGAGGTTTGATAGGAACAGCGGGAAAAGCGGAGTTACAAGTTGAACCGAGAAACCGAACGCGGTGTTAAGAATGAATAAGTACCGCAGGTTACGGTTCAACACTTTGAACATGATGAGAAGATTCCCACAGCGTGTAATATAAGTGGGAACATATCCGAGAAACCTTTTTTTGTTTCCCGGAGACGCATGCGCCCCTGTTTATCTCCTGGACTTTGCTGACACGATCTGAATGATGTCCTTGTCCTGGAGCTCGTAGCTGTCCTTGAGCCTCCTCTTGGTCCTGGCGTTCATGGCGTAGATGAACCCATCCATGAGGTCAGAGTGTATGATCCCCGCGAACTGCTTGGCCGTGGTCCCCTGGGGGACTAGGAAGCAGTCTGGCAGCACCCGTCCCTGGCTGTCAGTGAGCTTCTCAGGGTCCTCCACCGGGTAAGCCACGATCATGTGTAGGAGCCCGTAGAACGCCTCGTTGAGCACTTTCTGGACTCCAGTACCGCCCCACTTGACGAAGACCTTCTCCCTCATCCGCTCCAGTGCCTTGATCTGGCCCGCCGTGAGCTTCTCAGGGTTCTTGATTGTAAAATCGCTGTCGCCCGGTGTATAATCCACCAGGCCGGCGTCCGCTGCCCTCCTGAGGGCCAGCTCAGCCTCAGCGCAGGTAGGTACCACCCTGTAGCCCGCCTCCTCGATGCGTTTGATATTGATCTCGGCACCGTCCCTGTCCGCCTTGTTTGCTGCGACTATGATGGGCTTGGCGACCTTCCTGAGCTGGGTCGCGAAATTGACAAAGTCCTCCTCGCTCCACTGGTATGACCTGTACTCGTCTAGGCCCGCCTGCCTTACCGCCTGGGCTATCTGCTGTCTGTTGATCCCCAGTCCAGTCATCTTCTGCTCAAGATGCTTGCTGATGGCCTCCTTTGCAGTCTGGGCCGTCCTGCTGATGCTGCTCCAGTCCTTCTTGATCAACGCCCTGAGCCAGAGGTCAAACTCCTGCTCAAACATCTTGACATCGTCTATGGGATCGTTTGTCATGGGGTCCACGACCTGTCCCTGGAGGTTTGTTGCGCCCGAGGCATCTGCCACCACGATTAAAGCATCGGCCCTTCTCACCTCGTCGAGGAACTGGTTTCCAAGCCCTTTTCCCTGGTGGGCACCGGGAATTAGGCCCGGCGTGTCGATTAGGTCTACTGGTATGAGCCTGGTCCCGTCAACGCACGCGCTGTTCTGTGGGTCATCCTGGACCCCCAGCTCCTTGCATGCGCACGGGGCTGTGATGTACGCGACGCCCCTGTCCGCCTTGAGTGTCGTGAACGGGAACCCCGCGATCTCCACGGGTTTGAGTGTTGCAGCGCCGAAGAATGTGCTCTTGCCGACGTTTGCCTTGCCTACCAGCCCTACTATTTTCGCCATGTTGTAATCGCAATCCTACATCGTTGATAGCTGTCAGAAGTGCCCAGCATCTGATCAACAACATGATATGTAACACTAAAAAGATTCCCGCCTATTGGCGCGTAATATCTCCATGCAAATGCTTTATACTTGCAGATTTCAATGTTGAATTGATTTAAATGATTAACAAAGAGGGCAGCATAATCAAAATGACCGCATATCTCGTCAGCAAGGACCGCGGTAATAGCTGGGTCATCAGGACCGTACAATCCATCGGCGGCACCGAGAAGGTCAAGCCATCTGATTTCGAGGGCAAGAAGCTCATCGTGCTTGAAGAGTACTAAACGCCCCCTTTTTATTATTCAGAGGCAGTTACCGATTCTGATTTATGGCGTGTGAAGGGTTAACCTTCCCTGTCGTAGTGGCCCGATTTCTTCTTCCGCCCGAAGCTTTTGAGACCTTCTTCCTTTAACTGCTTGCACAACTCGTCCGCGGCCTCCTTTGTAACCTCTCCCCGCTTCTCCAGGTACTCGATGATCTCGTATGCCTGGTCCTCGGTGCTGCACCGCCTGATGAAATCGATGGCGTCGGGGTCGTAGCCAGCGAACTTCGTCTTAGGTTTCGGCTTCTCTCCCTGGAACTCGATGTCTGCCTTGCCAGCTCCGCTTTCAATCTCCTCGGCAAGCTTCGGGAACCGCCTCCTGAACTCTTTTTTCTCCATCCCAAACATCCTCTTTTCATAAATCGTTTTTAATAAATGTACTGGGAGTCAGCGGTCCCGTTCATGGACCTCTGAGAAGAAGTACTTGATGACGTTTCCCCGAACGTCCCGTTGTACCGTGATGCCTGGCGCTATCCATGAGTCGCTGCCGATGACCACTCCAGGGTGGATGCTGACGTTGACGCCCGTCTGGACGTTGTCACCCATGATTACGCCCAGCTTCCTGCGACCGCTGTCCATCCTCTCCCCCTTGATGGTGACCTCGATGTTGCTCTTGTCGAACCTGAGGTTGGCCGTTCTTGTCCCGGCCCC
>CAYLJH010000144.1:0-783 GCA_964383685.1 uncultured Candidatus Bathyarchaeia archaeon
GGCGAGATGACTGTGATAGCCACCGCGCCGGCCATACGGAACGCCATCTTCAACGCCACGGGCGCGAAGGTGTTCAGGCTGCCTTTGACCAGCGAGAACGTTCTGGCGGCCCTGAATGATGGCCGTGACTAGGCCCCCGTTTTCTCCCCACCCTGTAACTTTAGTATGTAACGTTGTTTCTGGGCTCTTTATATGCAAATTCCATACTGAAGGGTCATGAATCAGCGAAATGCGATCAAGATCGACGGCCTCGTGAAGAGGTTCGGCGATATCACCGCGGTTGACGGCCTCAGCCTTGAGATCAGGGAGGGGGAGATATTCGGCCTCCTGGGGCCCAATGGCGCGGGAAAGTCTACAACAATCAACATTCTATCAGGGCTCATCGAGCCCACCAGCGGCTCCGCCACGGTCGGCGGCTTTGATATAACCAAGGAGATCGGCAAGGTCCGGGAGATCATAGGGGTCTGTCCCCAGCACTCGGCTTACTACAAGTACCTCACTGGCAGGGAGAACATCAAGCTCTTCGGGGACCTACACGGCATGCCCAAGGCTCTAATCAACGAGCGGTCCGCCTACCTCATCGAGAAGATCGGGCTTGAGGAGTCCGCTGACAGGAAGACCGCCGGTTACAGCGGCGGCATGGTGAGGAGGATCAACCTTGCCATGGCGCTCATCAACGACCCCGAGATAGCGTTCCTTGACGAGCCAACGGTGGCCATGGACCCCCAGAGCAGGAGGGCAACATCGCATCTCATCAACGAGTGCCGCTCGAGCGGCAAGACC
>CAYLJH010000144.1:793-5449 GCA_964383685.1 uncultured Candidatus Bathyarchaeia archaeon
TACATCGAGGAGGCAGAGGAGCTGGCTGACCGCGTCGGGATCATCGACCACGGCAAGCTCATCGCGCTGGATACCCCCAGGGCACTGATGGACGCCAACGGCGGCGAGAACCTGGAGGACGTATTCATAGGACTCACTGGCCGAAATATCAGTGAGACGGTCTAGATGAACCTCCAAAGGGTCAGGGCACTCACAGTGAAGGAGATACTCCGTGTCTTCCGTGAGCCCGCTAACCTGTTCATGCTCATCATGCTCCCCCTGGTCATGACCCTCGTCTTCGGCATCGCCTTCGGCGGCATCGGAGGGGGCGGCGATGTCCAGTACGGCGTCGCCATAGTGGATCAGGACGCATCAACATGGTCAGGGGAGCTGGTCTCCGGCCTGAACATTTCAGGCGTCCTTGTCCCCCAGTACTTCGAGGACGACGCCAGCGGGCAGGACGCGTTGAGCCAGGGAAAGGTCAGCGCCGTTCTGGTCATCCCCAATGGTTTCGGCGCAAGCGTTGACGACTTCAAACTAAACCCAGTTGACGAGACGGTCTGGACCGTGACCACCCTTGAGCTCTCCATAGACCAGGGCTCGATGATAGCGGGTTCCGTTGTGCCCTCGCTCGTCCAGCAGGCGATCACTGTGACTCTTTACGGCGTGGAGGCACTCTCGCCCCCAAGCCCCATAGTCATAGGCTCACCCGTGCTGGTGGAGTCCATATTTGTCACCCAGTTCGACTCAATGATGCCCGGTATGTTCAGCTACGCCGTCATCTTCGTGACCATGATCGTCTCGCAGGTCTTCACCGAGGAGAGGCAACAGGGGCTGCTCAAGAGGATCGCCGTCACCCCCACCACCGCGTCCGATATCTTCGCCGCGCAGGTCGTGGCCAACACCATCACGGGGGTCCTGCAGGTCTCAGTGGTGTTCGGCTCGGCTTACCTGATGGGCTTCAGGCCCCTGGGCGGCTTGGCGGGCGTCGGCCTCGCGTACCTGATGTCACTGCTGCTGGTGCTCTGTAATGTTGGGTTCGGACTGATAACCGCCACATTGGCGAAATCATCCGGAGCTGCAACCGGGCTGGCGTTCATTTTCATCCTGCCCCAGATGATGCTGGGAAGCTTCATCCCAAACATCCCTGAGAGCCTGTCAAGACTGGTGCCCAGCACATACGTGACGCAGACACTGACCAACGTGTTCCTCCGGGGGGCGTCCGCTACGAGCGCGTCCTCGTTGCAGAACCTTGGGTTCCTGGGCGTCTACAGCCTCGTGGTGATAGTGGCCGGGATAGTCCTGTACAACAAGTACGGGAACCGGTAACCCTTTTTGACTAAATTTCCTTTTTTCTATTTATGGTATAAATATCACCCTTCATTGAAGATTAATACAAACGTTTGTTTGTTTAAGGTGAATATATTGGGAGACGAGAAGAAAGTCAAACTCTCATGCGGCCTCTGTGACGCGACATACTACGCCGAGAACGTTGATTTCCCGGTAGGTACTTCCGTCGGCAGCATGATCCCCTACACTTGCCCCATCTGCGACCACAAGGAGTCCAAGGTAGAGGAAGAATAATCCCCACCCTTTTTTTCAATATTATAGACTGACTGAATTGAGCGGTCAGCAGACCCCGTGCTTGTCCTTGGGGACTCCTAGACCCCTTTCCTTCCTGCGTTCCTCCCATGTCTTGTATGGCTCGTCAAGCCGCTCCTTCCACCTGATATAGTCCTCCTTGAAGAGGTCTGCCTTGACGTAGGGCTCGTCATCGGGGCCCAGGACGTACTCCCTCTCCTCGTCGTGGGGCTCCTCGTTGAACAGCACCTTGCCTCGCTTGTTCCAGATGTTCAGGGTGCTAGCCATCTGGGGCATGCTCTCGCTGGGGATGCTCAACGCGACATGGTTGGGGTTCATAGCCATGACGCTGAACACGCCGAAGCAGCCCAGTGTGTACCGGGGCTCGCCCGTCATGTACGCCTCTGCCCAGCTGCTTGAACAGGTGCCGGGGCCGGTCCTGCTCTTGGGGGTGATGCCTGTGTTCCACTGTAGTGCCCTGGACGCGTACATCATCTGCTTGGGGTTGCCGAAGAGGACGACGATGTCGGGGTCGAAGGGGCAGTCGCTGAGGGGCGCTATGGCCAGGTACCTGTAGACGTTGGGTATGATTGTGTAGTCGTTGACCAGGTTCCTCAGGGATGCAGCTTTCGTGCCGTATATCCTGGGCTCTGCCTTCAACCCGCTTGTCGGCGGCCTCATGCTGTTCCAGGCACCGTGCTGGGTTCCTTCGATTATGGGCGCTAGCCCGACGTACCCGTCGCCGTTGCACACGGGGGCCTCGCCCACCACGGGCCTGCTCTTTGTGCCGTCCAGGATGTAGGTCTCAAGCCTGAACCTGCTTCGCATCATGTACTGGCAGTGCATCAGCCTCAATGGGCCGTCGTAGACATGCTCCTCCAGTTGCGGGGGGAGGGTGCCGTCCGGGTACCACGCCATGGCGACGGGGTCGCCGTACAACTCAAGGGTGTCAACGAGTATCTCCGCCTGTTTCGCGGGTGGGTAGCCCATCCAGTCGCGGTCATAGACCGACCATTCATAATCAACCATGACAGCATCAGGGCGCGAAATGTATTAAAAAACTTGCATCAACGGCTCTCCTGACCTGTATTGCTGCCTCAATCTGGGCAGGTGATTAGTTTTCACCGCCCAACATGAATGAATAAAAGGCGTATAAATGGCCCTGATAAGGTCTAGGCTTTCCTGTTTTTCACGACATCAAGGAGTTCCCTTGCGATGGTGGCGGTGTCCTCAAGCCTGTACTCGGGCCTGTCGTAGCCTAGGGTCTCCCTCATGATCTTGGCGGCCTCGTCCGTCAACACCAGCGTCCCGTCCGACTTTATCTCCTCGATGCCGTCGTACTTTGCGCCGTCCGCGTTGATCTGCTGCGCCTTCTTGAGTGTCAGTCCCTCGGGCATGACCACCTCGACCTTGTCGTACGAGAGCCTCACCGGGTACCCGCCCTGCAGGCCATGCGGCCCTGAAGCGTGCAGCAGCTCATGTTTGTCGAAATAGATGGCAAGCACGTTTCTCAGGAAACATGAGGCAGTTGCCTGCTGCGGCGGTGGCCCCGTCCAGCCTGTGGCACCCATGCCCCTGCTCCTTGCCTTCATCACCAGCGGCCCCAGCTTCTCCTTGGGGAACATATGAGTCACGTCCCTGTGGTCCGCGAATATCCTGACCCAGTAAGGCGACTTCATACCCGTGGTCACGACTGAGTGGTGGCCAACAAATGAGACATCAACGGTCTGAATCGGCACCTTGAGCTTCTCGGCCACAACCATCTTGATGGGCGGGATGAGGAGCGCCGTATTGCCCCCGCCGATGGTGGGTGCCAGCCCTGCCTTGCCCAGCACCGGGTTCACGCCGTCCGGGAACGAGCAGTTGACCACCCTTGTATCGATCTTGGATTTCTTCACGGCCTGCATGAGGCTGTGGGTCAGTGATAGGTGCATAGGCACCCATGGGCCCGAGCCGGCCACGTCAAGTTTCTTGTAGACCTCGGCGGGCAGGGTGTGGCGCACCCACCACGACATGAGGCTGGTGACGTTGCAGATCACTGTGGGGTTAACCCTCTGGAGCACCTCAACGGTACCATCGATATCGTACAGGTTCATGGGCGTGAAGCTGGTGTCCGGGTAGAAACCCTGCTGGGACGCTCCGAAAACGGCGTCCCTCGTCTTCACTAGACCAAGATCAGCGTTGACATCCGCCGTCACGATCTTGCTGATACCCGTGACCCTTGTCAGGAACTGTAATATGTGGAACCCGAGGTCCCCGAGACCGATAACCAGAATACTTCCCGCCATCAAAACACAACCGTTTACGTGTAGACAGCTCTGATTTCAGCGTTAATCAGTTTTCTGTCTGAAAAGTGGCTACGATGAGATGGCCATGTTGATTACGTGGGCAAAGTCCTCGGCAGACGCGCCCACGAGGGTGGTCTTCCTCTCGCTGAAGAAGCTGACCACCTTCTCCTTGACTGATTCAGGGGACGCGTCCATCCCAAGTAGCTCTATTTCAAGGCCCTCCAGGTCCGTCTCGGGGAGGAGGAAGAAATCCCCTGATATCTGGAGCCACTTGATCTTGCCGTCCTCTACCTCCACCTTGGCGCAGAGGAGTTTCCCGCCGGGCACCTTGTACTCGCATCTCTTCACAGCGTCATCTCCTGAAGCGCCACTCCCGTGACGCGTACTTTTCCCTGAACTCGCCTACAAGCTCCTTTTCATAGGTTGACAGCTCGCCCTTCACCAGCTCCACTCCCAGCGCCTTGGCGAACCCCTTCTCCATTGCCGCCCTGACCTCCTCGAAGCCCACTTTCCTGTCAAGTACCTGTCTGATGGTGGTGACCCGCTCGTTGGCCTGCTTGATGAGCTTGTCGCTGATCTTTGTGTCGCTGACCCTCAGGACGCTAAACATCTGCTTGGCATCGAAATCAACCAGTATTGTCCCGTGATGGAGCACTGCCCCGTACCTCCTGATCTGTGCGTTCCCCGAGACCTTCTTGGGGCCCACGATGATATCGTTGATGGGCTTGAAATCTGCCTCTATCCCCAGGTTGGCCAGCCCCTCTATGATGCCGTGGCACAGGTACCTATACGACTCGGTGGGGTCGTC
>CAYLJH010000145.1:0-5437 GCA_964383685.1 uncultured Candidatus Bathyarchaeia archaeon
ATGACGCTTTCGATTGCTTCGCTTGTAAGCTCATAGATTTCCTTGTAATTATTTACTCCAGCCATCTTTGATGCGTGTGAGTTTAATACGCGTAGATTAGCCTCGTTGACTTTCCTGTGTGTAATATCCCTTGCAACTGTGAGTATCGCCTGTTGTCCTCGATACTGTATGGGCTGGCTGACGGTTTCAACGTCAAATATTGAGCCATTTTTAGCAACAAATATTGTTTCACGGGTAAATTTTCCAGAGGTAACGACGTTTTCAATAAGTTTTGATAACAGTGCTGAGTTGTCCTCGATACTAAGCTCGTTCGGAATCATCTCATAAAATTCTTTTTTCGTATACCCGAGAAGCTCCACCGCGGCCTCGTTCACCTCAACAAATTTTCTTCCCATCAAGTGAATGAACGTTGCCTCTCCTGTATTTTGGAACAGTTTTCGGTAGTTATCTTCACTTTGCTGAAGTGATTCCGCAGATTCAACCATTGCAGATAGGTCACTTGAGATGATCCCCAATCCGTCAAGAACTTTGAATACCTTAATCTGAAGATTCTTGAATCCAAGTGAATCTAAGTGGATAAATCTTGAATAAGAATCACCTGTTTTCAATACTCTGAGTAGGTTCTGATGTTCAACTGAGTCCTCACTACGGGGTCTGATCTTGAGGATGTGTTTTCCTATCACATCTTCCTCGGCCAACCCGAGCCTATCCAGTATTATCTGATTGACTTTTACGTATTTTAAATCAGAGTCGTACAACTCGAATCCATCAGAGGCAGACTCCATAAAAGCAGAAAACCATGCCTCACGCTTGACTAGTTCCCTTTCTATCTCGTCCCTATATGAGATATCACGCACTATTGTAAGGCTTGAGCTTTTTCCTTTGTAATCTATTTGGGTTACACTAAACTCAACTGGCAAACGTTCTCCATTCTTTTTTATCAGTTCTAACCCATACTGACTTGGAGCTTGTAATCCTTCTTGGCGCATTCGAGTATACGTTAATACTTTTTCATGGTATTCTGGCACTGTAACATCGAGGACGTTCATCTCCAGCAACTCATCAACGGTGTATCCAATCATGTTCGCGAATGTCTCGTTGACAAAAACGAGCTGCTTGTCACTGTTTATTGTTATTCCATCCGAAACAGAGTTCAGGATGATATGGTCTTCTGGAGACACACCAGCCATACACACTAGAAAAGCTCGTTGTATAAAATGATGATTGATAATAAAGGATGATTAGGCGTGCTTCTTTATAGCAGCCTCTAGGATGCCCAGCCCGGTCTCAATGAGGTCGTCCTCAATGATGAGTGGCGGGTGCAGCCTGATAGCGTTGCTATAAAGACCTGCCTTCAGGGTCATGAGACCGTTCTTCAAGCACTCCTTCATGATGGCACTGCTTCCCTTGGCGTCCGGCTTCTTGGTCTTGGGGTCCTTGACGAACTCCATGGCCAGCATGGGGCCTAGCCCACGCACATCGCCGATCTTTGGGTACTTTTCCTGGAACTCGTGGAGCCTCTTGCGGAGCTTTACGCCCATCTTCTCGGCCCTGCCAGGGATGTCCTCCCTCTCCATGATCTCGATGACCTTGAGGGCCGTCGCGCAACCAATTGGGTTACCGCCGAAGGTGCCTCCGAGGCTGCCAGGATATATGTTACCCATCAGCTCCTCTGTCGCAACAACCGCGCTCAGGGGCAGGCCGTTGGCCAGCGCCTTCGCCATGACGATGATATCAGGGGTGACTCCATAGTGCTCGATGGCGAACATCTTGCCCGTCCTGCCGAAACCGGTCTGCACCTCATCCATGATGAGTTTGATATCGTGCTTGTCCGCGACCTCCTTCAGCATCGGGAAAAAGTTCTTCGGTGGATCAATGAACCCGCCCTCGCCCTGGATTGTCTCGACGATGATAGATCCAACAGTGCTCGGGTCCACCTGTGTCTTGAATACGCTCTTCTCGATGTGGTGGATGGCTGCCTTGCCACACTCCTCCTTGTCGTCGGTATCCCATGGGCACCTGTAGGAGTACGGGAAGGGCGTGAAATAGACACCTGGCACGAATGGGCCGAGTCCCACCTTGTAGGGGTCCCACTTGCCCGTCAGCGTCATGGCCATATAGGTCCTACCGTGGAAGCTGTTCTCAAAACTCAATATGTTGGGCCTGCCAGTTGATTGTCGTACGATCTTGATTGCGTTTTCAACGGCCTCTGAGCCGCTGTTGACCATCATGGCCCTCTTCTTGTAGTCGCCGGGGGTGATCTCGCACAGCTTCATCGCCAGATCGGTATAGACCTGGTAGTTGCCTACGTGAATACAACTGTGGATCAGTTTCTTTGCCTGTGCGGTGATGGTCTCGACGATCTCCTCGGTGCAGTGGCCCAGGCTGGTTACGCCGATCCCTGAGGTAAAGTCTAGTAAAGTGTTGCCATCAACGTCCTCCACCAGCGCGCCCTTTGATTTGGCGATGGTGACTGGCTGGACGAGGTACACGCCATCCGGCACGTACTCGTTCCTCTGTTTAATCAACTCCAGGCTCTTAGGGCCGGGAATTGCAGTGACTAGGTTTGGAACCTTTGCCATATTCATTCGGGATAAGGGTGTTACCTATAGTTAATAACCCTAACGGGAGATGTTTTTGCGCCGGTTTAGGGTAGGTTAGGTGGGGGAATTTCTTCCCTCTTTGGGTCCTTGAGGAAGAATATGATTATGGGAATCGCCATGGCCTCAAGTATTGAGCCGGATATCAGCAGCAGGGATGGGTTCTTCTCGTACAGGTAGCCGCCTATTATTGAGCCGGGGAGTCCCAGGAGCCCCGAGACGGTTCCCATCAAGCCAAGTACTTTTCCCCGATCCTTCGCGGGTACCAGATCCGTGATCAGCGAGTTCCATGCGGGTCCTCCCATGAACCCGCCTGTCCTTAGGCGTCCGCCGCCGATTCCCTGTGCCACGCCTATAACCGAGTAAGCGCCAATTAGCTGCCTGTAATCATTGAACAGGATCAGGCTAAGGCTGTCGAACGGCCCAAGTCCCCTTGCCATGAGTATCAGGTTCTTCCTGCTGGTCCTGTCAGCCACGACGCCGCTCACTAGGTACAGGGGTACGCTGATCAGCATTGCGACGCTCTGAAGCATACCATACTGTGCCTTGGTCATGTTGACTACGTTGACCGCGTACACCGATAGGAAAGTCCATGTCATCCTCATGGCGAAGCCCGTGATGATAGTGATGGAGAGCATCGCCCAGACGGTTCGGGGCTGTTGTTTGAATGTCTCGATCAATCCCCTGTTCTCTGTCTCTCCCGTTATTTCCTCTTCCTTGGAGACCTCTGTCTCAAGGGTCTCCGTGAGGTAGATATGCCTGATAACGGTGGCGATGGCGGCCGCGACTATGAACATGAGGAGCCCCATCTTCACGCCCTTTTCCAGCCCCATGATGTCCAGGTAGTATCCGCTCACCACTGGCATGAAGATGCTGGGGATACCCGTCATGAACCTGTAGGCCCCGAAACCAGCCCCCCTCTTGTCCTGGGGGAGGCTCTCGGCGATTATAGCGTTGAAAGCAGGCATGTAGATGCTTGCGCACGCGTTAATGATCATGCCTGGAACCACCCAGTACCACGACTTAGCGAAGTACAGGAATATGGGTGATATGACCCTCAACGCCGTTCCGTAGACGATTACCCTTTTCCTTCCAATCCTGTCAGCAAGCATGCCACCGGGTAACTGGAACAGTATCCTGCTGGTGTTCTGGATTGTGGCTAGAAAACCAATGATAATTGGGGAAACGTTGAGCACCTCGATAAGGTACAGTCCCCACCACAGCTCCCAGAAGCCGTTAAAGATTGTGTAGAGCATGTTCGTGCTGCTTATGGCCACTATGTTCCTGTTGGAGAAGACTTCTTTGAGGCTCGTTGATACGTCAGATAATATTGAGGGCAACTAGGTTTATCCTGATACGGTGGTATCCCGTGAAAATCCACAGTTTTAGCCTAAAAACCTTTGTAATAGTACAATCGTCTGTAGCATCAGAAAATTAGTTCTGTGCCTTCTCAGGGTCACGTATGAACAATAATACGCATAAAAGCTGGACAACAGTTGCAATTCCTACCGCGTACCATGGGTAAACCGGGTTCATGTTGTAGAGAACACCGCCAATGATCGATGATGCCATCACGGGCAGTACGAACAGGTAACCCATTCCAGGTCCACCAGTCCCTCCTCCTGCAGCTCCGATCATCACGCTTCCCCTGCCAAATGCAGCCATTACTTTTCCTCTGAGATGCCTCGGGACGTAATCCGCCATCAGTGCGGTGCTAGCTGGCAGGAAAAGTGCACCCGCCATGGCAGCGCCGAGGCGTATCAGTAGCACGGAGTTATAACTATCAGCGAAAATGAGTGCAGGAAGAGACACTAAAGACACCGCCATGGCGGCGGTCAGCGTCTTTGTCCTGCCTATTTTGTCAGCTACCATCCCTGATGGAATGGTTAACACGACCTTTAGTATCGACTCGTATAGCAGGATGACGCCCCACTCGATCTTGGTCAGCCCAATTTTCTCAGTGACGTATACGACCCAGAAGGGGCTCGATATCCCGTTTGAGATGAAACCCATGAGGACCACGACACCGAGAGCGACCACGCTTCGTGGGGTGTCTCGCAGGAGGTCAGGGACTCCGCCATAGGTGTTCTTGAGTATAACAAGTATGTTGGGCATTGGCTCACTGGAGTCAACGATATTGGTGTCCTCAAGCTTCTTGTAGGCGAGAACAGCTGCGAATAGGGACTGTAATCCAAGCATACCATAGAGAAGCCGCATTCCGATGTTATCACCGAACATTAACAGCATTGTTGCGGCAATGTACGGGCTGAACATGGATACGGCGTTTGCTATTGTGCCCATAGTTGCAATCCCTAATCCCCTGTTCTCTGGCTTCATGCTATCAGCTAGAATCGCCGATGTGGGAGGGAATGAGAACACCATGAACCCTTGAACAAGAGCACCGAAGGCGATCCATTCCCAGCTAGGGGCAAGCACATATAACAGCATAGAAACCCCGCTTAGGATGTCAGCTAACACGATTATTTTGACTCGGCTTGTTCTATCTGTCAGGTAGCCCGCTATGGGGAACATGAGGAGACCTGCGAGGGGCCTAAGGCTGTTGATGACGCCGATCTGGGAGCTACTTCCTCCGACCGCCAGTACGAAGAGGCTGGAGTAGGTGAGGACCATGCGCCTGAAGAACATGCCAACCACCTGTCGGATTGTCAGTATGGTCAGGTTCCCCTTCATGAAGGCGAAACGGTCCTTAAACTCCCTCATCATCGTTTAATCTACCAGTATGTTACAACCTCACAGATAAAGTAGCGGTAAAACCTCGAAAGTAAATGTCCGCTGGAAAAATGTATTAACAATATAGCCCATGCATACCCATGAGT
>CAYLJH010000146.1:0-5365 GCA_964383685.1 uncultured Candidatus Bathyarchaeia archaeon
CGCCTCTCATCGTGGAGTGAGAGGAGAAGGCCATGGGTAACCGTTCTGGTTTTCGCGCGGGGTTGTTGGGTGTTGTGGTGAGGAGCATCTTCTTCATCAGCATCTGGACCGTGGCACTGCTCTACATAGCAGCCAGGATATTCAGCACAGAGCGGATAATCACCGCCAGGTTTACCTTCGGGGACATCGGGAAAATCTTTAAAAGAAAGAAATGAGAACGCGGATAGCTTCCTGATTTATTTTATTTTTCTCATATTTCAGGTAGAATGTTTCCCACTTCTATGGGGGGCTGAAAATAAACAATGTAATTACATGGGTTATTTCGATAAGTTCTCCGCATGAATTCAGACCAATAAAATAAGCTACGTAATTACGTAGCTTATTTTGATTTGGAGTTTCAGAATGAACCTCAACAAAGGGGATAGAGTGCGTAATTACACGCAGTTGGTAAAATGCCTTGGAAAGTTTTTCATGGGAAAAGACCCATCAATAACTATGAAGCGTGTCCTAATAATCCAGAACGATCCACCTGAGACACTGGGCCTCTATGAGACATACCTGTGGGAGCGGGCCGCCCTCACCCTCATCAAGGCGTACGAGCTCCCTGACTCCGAGCCTTTCCCACCCGTGGATGATTACGATGCCTTCGTCATCGGGCCAACCCCTATCTCGGCGAACGATGCATGGGAGCACTCCTTCCTCCGCAAGGAGTTTGAGTACCTCAAGGAGATAGTGGACAGCAGCAAGCCCTGCCTCGGCGTCTGCTGCGGCGGACAGATGCTTTCAATTGTGCTGGGAGGCGAGGTGGTGAGGAGCCCCCACAAGGAGGTGGGCGGTTACACCGTCAGCCTTACCGAGGACGGGATCGATGACCCCTTGTTCCAAGGGTTCCCCGATGAGTTCCCCGTATTCCACTGGCACTCCGATATGTTCACGGTTCCGCCAGGTGGCAAGCTCCTGGCAACGGGTGACCCATGCCCCGTCCAGGCTTACAGGAAGGGCAACGTTTGGGGCGTGATATTCCACCTTGAGATCACCTCGGGGGACGCAAAGAGGTGGGCCGACGCCTACCCAGAGGAGCCAGCAATGATATGCAAGACCGTGGAGCAGGTGCTCAAGGAATGTGAGGCATCGGAGAAAGATATGGCAAGGCTGGCCAGCCTGCTCATTGACAACTTTTTAGAGATAAGCTAGATCGAGCCCACCCCGAGCTCGAAAGCCCTGATGTTCTGTTCGACCGTCCTCTCGGGGACAATGGATTTGATAGCATCCAACAGCTGCTCCCCCGTCAAGGGGAAACCGTCTATCCTTGAAGCGGCTCCCAGTAACACCACGTTCTCGGTCCTCGGGTTACCCGCATCCAATGCAAGGGAGGTCGAGTCAAGGAGGTGGATATCCGTTGTCACCTTCATCAGGTTGTCCTTGATGGCGTCAAGCGTCACGTACTCAAGGTTCTCGCGTCGGTTCACCACTATCTTGTTTGTCTCAATCACGGGGTGAATCAGGCGTGAACTGGTGACGATGGTCCCACCCGGTTTGAGGTACTCGACATACCTCAGGGACTCGGTTGCCTCCATTGATATGATGAGGTCCGCCGTCCCGTAGGGCACCATGGGGCTGAAAGCCTCGCCGATCCTGATGTGGGCCGAGATGCTTCCGCTCCTCTGGGCCAGCCCGTGCTGCTCCTGGGTTACGACCTGGATTCCTGAGGCGACGCATGCCTCGCCTATCATCCCCGCGAGGGACATGAGACCCTGACCGCCGACGCCCGTCAGGAGAATGTTGTAGGTCATTGTGACCCTCCTCCCGTGGTGCTTATAGCTGAACGCGGGCAGAGCCTGCCGCAGTTCCCGCACCCGTTGCACAGGTCATGCTGTATCTCGGCCTGCCGTGTCTCCATATTTATCTCGATGGCGGGGCAGTAAAAGTCCCTGACGCAGGCGTAAACCGTCTTGCAGACCTCCTCCTCAATCCTCTGGGGGATGATTGGAACCCTGTCCCGGCGCTTGTTCCTGTCACTGTACAGAGCGCATGGCCCCATGCTGATGATGGCATTGAAGCCGGGCGTGTTGATTGCCTCCTTGATCTTCTCGATGTTTGGCTGAGGCTCAAAGGCGTTGATGGTGGTGATGTTCCTGGCCCCAAGCCCCCTCAGAACCCCCTCTATGTCAATTTCATCTACTGGCGCTGCCCCGAAATCGCTTCCAGGGTTTGGCTGCTGCCCCGTCATGGCCGTCACGCTGTTATCCAGTATGATCACGGTATAGTCATGCCTGTTGTGGATGGCATTGACGATCCCTGGTAGCCCAGCGTGGAAGAAAGTGCTGTCCCCCAGGAAGCTGATGACCCTGTCCTTGAGCACGTGCTGCATGCCGCTGCTAAGTCCCTGGCTTGACCCCATGGAGAGGACGCTGTCCGTCAGCCCATACGGCTCAAGCAGCAGCATGCTGTAGCATCCGATATCGTTGTTGATGACATAGTCCATGCCCTTTATTGCCTGCTGTACGCTCCAGAGGGTGCCCCTGTGGGGGCAGCCGGGGCAGAAGCTGGGCAGACGTTCAGGGAGGATGGATTTCAGCTCGGATGCCCTATCGAGGGTTCCCTGGAAATCATTCGATGGCTTGACATCATAGATACTTGCGAGCGCACCGGTGACGATTGCCGTGTTGTACTCCCCGACGAACGGGAAGTGGCCGCTGTGCTTGCCGAGGACGTTGATCTCGGGGCTGGTTTGTGCGGCGATTGATATTACCTGGTCCTCAAGGAACGGCATCAGCTCCTCGGCCACAAGGACTGTGTCAAGCCCCTCCATGAAACCGGCTATCTTTGCCCTTGGAAGGGGATGCAGTGTCCCGATCCTCAGGATGTGGGGCTCCACCCCCAGCAGCCCGGCCGCCTCCCTGACGTGTAGGTAGCTTACTCCGTTTGTGATGATCCCAACCGTACCCTCGCCCTCGTGGACGATGTTGAACGGGCTCTCCTCGAACTCCGCTTCTATTAGCCCCAGCTTCTCAATGGCCTCGCCCTTCAGCCGCCTCGCCGTGGCGCTCAGGGTAAAGTACTTCCCCTTCACGTCCTTCCATGATTTCCTCTCAAAGGGTGACCTGTTGACCTCACCCACCTTGACCGCCGCGTTCTGGTGGTTCACCCTGGTTGTTGTCCTGACGATTACCAGAATCCTGTGCCTCTCAGACAGCTCAAAGGCGTACCTGGTCATCTCGTACGCCTCCTGGGGTGTGCTCGGCTCAAGCATGGGCACATGCCCCGTGGGCGCATAGTACCTGCCGTCCTGCTCGCTCTGGCTGCTGTGGGCGTGGGGGTCATCCGCTGACACCAGGACGCACCCCGCGTTGACGCCAACGTATCCAAGGCTGTAGAAAGCGTCGCTGGCCACGTTCAGGCCCACGCTCTTCATGGATGTAAAGCTCCTGAACCCAGCCATGCTGGCCCCTGCCACCGTCTCAAGTGCCACCTTCTCGTTGACGCTCACCTCCATCTTCAGGTCCTCGTAGACGCCGCTCAGCCTGTACATGGTGTTCAGTATCTCGCTGGTGGGGCTGCCTGGGTAGAACGCCGCCACCTTCACGTCAGACTCAAGGGCTGCCCTTGCGATGGCCTCGTTTGCCATGAGGAAACGGGTGCCCGCAGCTGGGTCCGATACGTTACTAAAGGTCATAATTGATCACACCGAGGGGTTTAGATAAACCTGATGAAAGTCGCGGTGGGTAACGTTCCCACAACATGGTACCGGCTGCTCCTGGTTCCTACCCTTTTTTCCCTTATGTCAGGTTACTTGATGCAAAACCGCTGAATTTTTTTTTCCAAAGTTTACGGCCCACTGTTATCACTAGAATAAAAAAACCCAGAATAGCAACCTACAGGTACCACGCCTGTGTCAATAATTTACTTTATGTCATGTTACTTGACACAAACCCGCGGATAACCTTAAACCCGTCAACCGCCACCGCTAGGAAAGGAGATTACCATTGCTCAAAGGCATCATATTCGACCTCGACAGCACCCTCATCCAAGCCAGCATCGATTTCGTGGCGATGAAGAAACAAATGATAAAGCTCCTTAAGGAGCACGGCCACCCCGAGGGCGAGCTGAGCCCCACAGACCAGACCACCGTACAGATCATGGAGTGCGCCCGAGAGGCATGGGACAGGGACGAGAAACCCCGCGACGAGTGCCAGCTAGTCACCGACACCATCGAGGGGATCATGAACAGGGGCGAGCTGGACGCAGTGGTGAACCTACACGAGATCGAGGGAGCATGCCAGGCCATCAACGAGCTCAAGGAAAAAGGCCTCAAGCTGGCCATCCTCACCAGGAGCCACCACGAGTACGCCCTGAAGGCACTTGACAAGATCAACGCCCTGGACAGCTTCGACGTGGTCCTGGGCAGAAACGAGACCCCCGAGCCAAAGCCCTACAAGGGGGCAATAAACCACACGCTGAAACTTATCGGCCTAGAAAAGGGCGAGGTCGCAATGATAGGAGACCACCAGATCGACAGAGACAGCGCCACCAACAGCGGCACCATGTTCATAGGAGTTGCCACAGGCAGGAGGGGCTTGAAATCATGGACCGACGAGACGCCGCCTGAGCACTTCCTGCCAAGCGTCAAGGAGCTGCCGGCATACCTTGAGCAGCAAGGGTTCATCAAATAACAAGGTTTTTACTCCCCACTGAACCCTATAAGCTAAATTCCTAATCAATTTCAAGGAGAATTAAAAGATGAGCGGCAACGAAGAATACATGAAAAAGCTTTCACAGGCAAAACAGATCCTAAACATGATCGCGGACGACAACACCACTCCGAGGAACATCCGTAGAACAGCGAAGAACGCCGCTGATATGCTGGACGATGAAGCCCTTAGCATAGCCGCGAGGGCAGCCAACGCTATCGCAGTCTTGGAGGAGATCAGCCAGGACCCCAACATGCCCATGTACAGCCGTACACGCATCTGGAACGCAATCAGCGTCCTAGAGGGCATCCGCGACTAACCCATTTTTTCCCAACTAATTTTATATACCTTGATTCCATCACATCTACGGGAGCATTTTCATGAAACAGGAGTCAGTTAACGCCTTTTGGAGAATCGGGTTGACGTGGAACGAGCTATCAACCCTCGCTGTTTGCCTCGCACTGGACATGATGGACTACCTGGTGCCCTTCATGATGATGCCAGTATACGGTGACCTACTGGACCTCATCGGCATGGTGTTCGCGTTAATGTACTTCAACTCAATTGGGGCAATCATGATCCTTGAACTCATACCGGGCTTCGATATCCTACCCCTGTCCACGATCACCTGGATAACCTGGTACATCAACACAAGCAGGGCGAACAAGAAGAGG
>CAYLJH010000147.1:0-5335 GCA_964383685.1 uncultured Candidatus Bathyarchaeia archaeon
TCGATGGAACCGAGACCGCTGGCTACGCGAAATACATGGAAAACGTGAAGACATTTGAAGGCCCCGAGCTGAAGCTCACAGATAACAAACCCCTGTGTGTGGGCTCTGGTTTCTGCACACGGGCTGGGAACATATGGAACCTCACGGTTCACAGCGATACCCCAGAGTACAGGGAGATAGCCATCCAGGAGGCGGAGGACTGCCCATCAGGGCGGCTGGTTGTATGGAATAACCAGGGCAGTCCTATTGAGCCCGATTTTGGGCCAAGTATCGTGGTCACGGTGGATGAGGACGGGATCACCGGGCCGTTATGGGTTAGGGGTGAGATATCCATCGAATCCGCAGAGGGCATAGAGTATGAGAAACGGAATAGGGTAACCCTGTGCAGTTGCGGCAGGTCATACAACAAGCCACTCTGCGATATAACTCATCTAGACCCATAAAACAACGTCCCAGATACAGGGGATAATTCAAAGATTCTAGCTTTCTATCAGGATAACGTTTAAAACCCAGCGTCCAGCCTCTGAGGAGGTATAAAATGGGAATTATCAGCGGGTTTCTTATTGTAGGCGGTCTCATCACCCTAGCTGGAGCTTTCCTGATCTATCTAAGCCTCAGGGCTGGACCAAAGGAGGTTTCCCATAAGGAGGGCGTCTTCTACTTGGGACCATTGCCAATTATGGTTACGGGTGCAAGGAAGTGGATCATAACGGCCCTTGGAATTACCAGTATTATCCTCGTCTGGCTTGTGTCAAGCACGCTGAACCTGAGCACCTTGGGATGGATGTAATGGACAAAAAGTGCGGCATCTGTGGGCGGGACAATGTGGACATCCTGTGCAGCAAGTGCGGGACGTTCATCTGTGAGAGGTGCTACGACGTTGAGAAGGACCAGTGCTCAAAGTGCAGCGGTAAAAAGACCGTGAAGGCCACGAACAACAACCAGCTCGTCGGCCTCATCGGTGGTTTCCTGCTGGTTATGATCGGCCTTTTCGTGGCGGCTTTCGCGTTCATCCCGCTGACAAATGCCAGGATAATCGTGTTCCCCTTCGTGTTTGAGAACATGTCCAACGTCACAGCTGCTCTAATGAGCGTCATGTTCTTTGCCATGTTCGCCGCGACTTCACTGCTCCCGTTATATGTCCTGCTCCAGAGGAGTAACGTCAACGAGTGGGAAGCGGGAATCTACACGCTCAACGAGAATCTTTTCTCCGGTGGAAATGTCACGGAGACAATGGAGTACATGATCACAACAGAGATCCCGGATGCGTTGAAGGACACCATCTTCCTTGAGGACAACCTGAACGAGGTAGTGCTCCTCAGCGAGAAGGATGTCGGGTTCAACAGGTCGTACAGCATACCCGACCAGTTCATCATTGATTCCATCGAGTCGGCCTACGAGGATCAGTTCCTCGTGCTCAAGGTGAAGCTGGTGCGGGGCTAGAATTATTAACCACGATTCATCAAGGCTTCTGGATATATATGCCGCAGGTACACCGCCTAGAAGATTTTAACCCGGTTCTGAAAGATGTCTCCCTCATCGTGGGCGACGGCCTGTGCAGCAACATCTACGTCATCGGCAGCAAGGACATCACCCTCATCGATACAGGGGTTGGGAACAGGATGAACCCAATTTTCCCCCAGCTGGAGGAGCTTGGCTTCAAGCCCGAGGATGTCAAGCAGGTGGTCCTCACCCACGCCCACCACGACCACGCAATGGGCGCTTTCCTGATCCTTGACAGGGCCAGCCCCAAGATACTGGTTCACGAGGCGGATACAAAGTACATTGCCACTAGCTTCGGGGACGCACTTGTAAAGATCAAGGAAGGGGACGTCGTGGAGACCGAGATCGGCTCCTTTGATGTCTACTTGACGCCGGGACACACACCGGGATGCATCTGCCTCCACGACGTCAATAGTAAGATACTCATCAGCGGCGATACAGTGTTCCCTGACGGCTACTACGGCAGGTACGACGGGGAGAGCGGCAGCCTGACTGAGATGATCAAATCCCTAAGCCGCCTTACCGAGCTTGATTGCGAGGTAATGCTACCTGGGCACGGCTCACCCGTGTTCGCGGACGCCAACAGCCACGTTCTGAAGAGCTACGAGCAGGCGTCGAGGCCGAGATAAACATCAGGGCTTGGTCGCTGCCCTCCTGTTTCCAAGGTAGGAACGTTTGGACGGCATCAACTCTGAATTAATGTTATAAAAGAAGATAATAAACGCCCGAGGACGCTTGTAAAGAATTTACTAGGCGTTTTTCGCTTTCTCGACCCAGTCCGCTACTTTCGCAAGTGTGGGTGGTCGCTTTGTAATGTTTTCTTCCTGATTCACTGCAAGCAGTTTTTCCAGGAGCGCGTCTGGATCATAGTCCGCGATGTCTTTAATTGAACTGACCTTGGCTGCCCTCAGCAGTTCCTGATATTTGGGGCCAACGCCTGACAACTGGTCAAGGTCATCAACAGATTCAGTTTCCTCAACGGGCTCCTCCTCGGGTGCAGCCGCTTCCTCAACTGCAGGAGCTTCTTCTACCTCAGGCTCTTCCTCTACCTCAGCCGCTTCCTCAACGGCTGGGGCTTCCTCTACCTCTTCCTCAGTGGCATCAGGAACAGCTGTCGCGAGCTTGATCTCCTTTGCCTCCTCTCCTTTTGGGGTTTCAACAATGACGAACTCAACGTCCTGCCCGATGGCAGGTATCCCGTCCACGGGGTAGTTTGACCTGTGGAAGAATAGGTTACCCTCCCTTCCATCAATCTCAATGAAGCCGAATCCTCGATTCGAGAAATACTTCTGTATCGTACCTTTCAATCTAAAAAACTCACTTTGTATAACTCTCTGATTTGCTATATATGTATTCTTTAAAAGGAGGCCCCCGGTTACCTCCGTTTCACCTTTTACTACGGGGATTTAAGTAAAATCACTCGAAATCTTTAGTAGTAGGGTATGAAGAAAGTATGTGAACGGTTGTGGCTGAAAAACTAGACCTTGAAATAACGATACAAAACGTTGTAGCCTCCGCAAGCCTCGACCAGAAATTCAACCTGCTGGACATTGAAAAGACATTCTCGAACGTGGAATACAACCCCAAGCGTTTCCCCGGCCTGGTTTTCAGGATCAAGCGCCCAAAGACCGCGACACTCATTTTCAGCACGGGCAAGATGGTATGCACAGGGGCAAAATCCGAGAAACTCGCAAAATCGGCGGTGAACAAAGTCGTCAGGGAGCTCAGGAAAGGAGGGATAGTCGTGCTGGGGAAGCCGGTAATCATCATCCAGAACATCGTCGCGTCAGCAAACCTCCATAGCAAGGTGGACCTGGAGACGGCGTCTGACGTGATGGATAACGTGATGTATGAGCCTGAGCAGTTCCCGGGTCTGATCTATAGGATGGCTGACCCAAAGACGGTTCTTCTAGTGTTCACTTCGGGAAAGATCGTTTGCACAGGGGGCAAGAGTGAGGAGATAGTCCACGAGTCAGTTCACAAGCTGTACGAGGTACTGGACGACTACGACCTGTTCTACCAGTAAACAGTTCTAACCATTTTAGCGGGATTGTAACGGCCATTGAGCCATTTAAGCAGCGGAGCGCGTACAGGGCTGCGTATTACCTATAATTTAGAGGGACCAATATAGGCATACGCCGTGTCAGGGAAGTAAGTTAATCCACCAGAGTCCCTAGTGAGTCTGGAAGGTAGCGTTTCTCTTCAATAGGAGGTAAAAAAGACTTGTTCGTGCCATTGTTTGAATAAAACGCGATAAACGACTAAAGCAACTTCGTCACATTTTCTTTGAAATACCATGGTCGAGAAAGACTAAACCGTTTCAAATCATGGTTTATTTACTCATTAAGTATGTATTCCGCGCGTGTGGACAATAAATTTCCTAGACCCAAGGGTTATGGCTAAAAAGTGGTTCGATAGACGTTCGCACATGGGTTTGGGGCGAGGCACCCACGCCAATTTACTAGTAAAGAACCCCGCACGTAATACTTCTTGTTAAATAGAGAATGTTAGACATATTCACTCCCTTGACCCTATTCTCCTAAATACCACGGACAACCAATCCACATAGAAACACCAGAGTGAGAAACATGAAAATTGTAGCCATAACCAAGAATCAGTGCCCAAAATGCGTGCAAGCTAAGAACCTACTGGAAGGCGACACACGGGTAACTTGGCTAAACCACCAGACACCAACGGCGCAGAAACTTATTGCCGACCACGGTCTGGAAGACAAAGCAGCACCAATATTCATCATAGATGATACCAAGGTAGAGCAAAGCATGCTCAGAGTGAAGATGATGCTAGACAACGCACAGTAGAGATAACTACGCGCGCGCTAAACCCGTGGGTTAAGCATTAAAACTTGGAAGAATTGGATTAATTTGAGGTAAAGCCGTGGACCCCAGATTCTATGAAGCGCGCGCCCTGAACCAGTGACACCAAGACCAATTAAAACCAGTTTGTATTGATTGGAAATCAACATAAGCAACTTCAACACATTCTCTTTGGATTACCATGGTCGAGAAAAACCTGGACTTTAGAAGCGACACTGTCACAAAGCCATCCCCCGAGATGAGGGAGGCGTCATACAAGGCCATTCTGGGGGACGACGTTTACGGGGACGACCCCGAGGTCAACGAGCTTGAGCGGGTAGGCGCAGAGGTATTCGGCATGGAGGCCGCTCTGTTCGTCACAAGCGGTACCATGGGAAACGCTGTAGCCATCCTGGCCCACACTCAGAGGGGAGACGAGATCATCCTTGAGGAGGGGAGCCACATCTACGTCAACGAGGTGGGCGGCCTAGCCGTAATGGGCCAACTCATGGCGAAGACAGTCAAGGGCATCAAGGGGCACATGGACCCAGCTGATATCCAGGCAGGGGTGAGGATCGATAACATCCACTACCCGCCGACATCTCTTCTCTGCGTAGAGAACACCCACAACACGGCAGGGGGCATCCCTCTGACACTGGGTCAGATGAAATCATACTGGGACGTGGCCAAGGCAAACGACCTCAGCGTCCACCTCGACGGCGCACGCGTCTTCAACGCGGCAGTCGCCCTTGGCGTCGATGTGAAGGAGATCGCCAAGACCGTTGATACCATCCAGCTATGCCTGAGCAAGGGGCTGGCGGCTCCAGTCGGTAGCCTGGTGGTGGGGCCACAGGACGTCATCGACAAGGCGCGCAAGTACAGGAAGATGCTGGGAGGGGGCATGAGGCAGGCGGGAATCATCGCGGCCCCGGGCATAATTGCCATCACCGAGATGGTTGACAGGCTCGCTGACGACCACTCAAACGCAAAGCTCCTAGCAGAGGGCCTGACCAAGATCG
>CAYLJH010000148.1:0-3454 GCA_964383685.1 uncultured Candidatus Bathyarchaeia archaeon
AGAGGCAACCTTCACGGTGAAGTTATCCTCTTCCCCGAAATCCACCAGATGGGTGTAGATGAGAGTGTTCTTCAGGCTTTTATGACCAAGAATCTTTTGCACATATAATATGTCCTTGGTCTTGTGGTAGACCATTGTCGCCTTCCAGTGCCGCATTGTCTTGAAAGTTATCCTTACTAGGTTCGGATTTCCCATCCTCTCCGCTAGAATCTTCCGCTTACGGTAGAATTGTGTCCTGATGGTCTTTAGCTTGGGGGTGAATATCTGTTCACTTCTCTTCGTCTTGTGGATGTAAGGTATTAGCATGGACACCAGTTTGTCGCTCATCTTGAACTGGCGTGGTCTACTATTCTTGGCGGGTTTGTTCAGTGTACAGACCCTTGTTGCTAGGTTGATGTCCTCTGGGGTCAGGCTTTGCGCTTCGGAGGGTCTAAACGCGCTTTCCTTCATAATCTGTAGGAAAACTGCAAGTTTCCTTCCCTGACCACCGATGAGTTGATCGATCTCATTCTCGGTCGGGATATAGGGAAGTTTCTCTACTCGCCTGTATCGTTTCGGTTTATAATCGAAGCCCTTCCAGTTACACCAATCCCGATATGCCTGTCCGTACAGGTTCTTTCGTCCATTAGATAATTCAGAGTTCTTGATGTACTGTTCAACCTCTTCACTATCCCATAGGCTTGATACTCTTTTTCTGAGTGCGTTGATGATAATTTCCTTGTTATTCGCAGTTATGAGAGCATTTTCTCTAACTTCAAGAAGATAATCAACATAGCCCTCAGACACAGGGAATTTGGATGTGGCGCAGGGAATGGGATTCGAACCCATGGTCCCGTAAGGGAACCAGTTTTCAAGACTGGCGCCGTAGGCCACTTGGCTACCCCTGCACTAGGCAACAATGAAAGGGGCGCGCATCTAAAACCTTATCGATTCAGGAAGCCTTCCATCCGCACCTGGTTCAGGAGCGCCGAGATTACCACCTCGACCCTGGGCTCACCTGTGATGACGTACCTCTTCACGGCGTTCTTCACCACAACCTGCTTGTCGTCATCGTACGCGACGCCGTTCAATCCGTCAATGAACGCCTTCTCAAGGTTGTCCAGGTCAGGGGTCGTCATGACGTAGTTGTCCTTCTTCCTGCTCTTGGGCCGCTTCATGTAGAACGCCAGCGCAAGCGCCACTGGCCCGTTAAACGGCTCATCGAAATGCTTGGCTGCCTCCGCCTTCACCACCTTCTCCCACGCGGCCACCTTCTTGGGCGTAAAACTCCAGGTCCTGCCCCCCTTCCTCACGGTCCTTGCGCGGGCCTTCGGGACAGGGTTCCCGATAACGGTGAAGCTAACCCTCATAACCGGGAATACCCTCCCACACGCTAAGAACCTTGTCCCACCAAAGGGCTAGGGGAGCCTGAACAGCCTCTCCGCGTTCCTCGCGGTGACCATGGACACCTCGGAGGCGTCCATCCCCTTCAACTCCGCCAGGGCGTCAACAACAAGACCAACGTCCACTGGGGTGCTCTTCCGATCCAGGTTCCTGAGGTAGACCGGGCTGTCAGTCTCTACCAGAATTCTGTCAAGTGGAACAACGGCCATCACCGCCCTGACCCCCTTGCTGTACGCGATGCTGGAGGTCGCCGAGACGTAGAAACCCGCGTCCAGGATATCTTTCAGGGTGTGGAGTGGCCCATCGTACCAGTGGAAAACCCCCTCGACGCCTGCACCGGCCGCCAAATCCAGCGAGTCCCTGTAAGCGGACCTGCTGTGGATCGAGGTGGGCAGATCGAACTCGACGGCCACGTCCAAGAACCTTGAGAAGATTTCCCTCATCTTGGCGCGAACGTCCTTGGGCTTTGCAAACGAGTACGCATAATCGAGACCTATCTCGCCCACCGCCACACATCCCTCAAGGTTCTCCCGGAGATATGCAACGGCGGCATCGATGTCGTTCTTCAGCACCTCTGATGGGTGGACACCCAGGGAGGGGTAGAGAAAACCGGGGTGCTCCAGGGCAAGCCGTTTAGCCACAACGCTAGAACTCAGGCTCCCACCCACGCAAATGATTGCGTCGATACCGGAGTCCTTGGACTTCTGAACAATAGTATCAGGGTCATCAAAGCTCTCCATATGAACATGGGAGTCGATGAGACGCCTCATGGGGCTAACCGTCTATCTTCTCGATGCTAATAATGATGGATGCGACATTACGATTTCTACTCTGATAGGTTATCCTGTAAGTGGCGTCCAGCTCAATTTCATGGATTCCAGGTAGCTTGATCTTGCCCTCGCCGTAGCTCAGGATGAATGTCACGCCTCCCTCGCTCTCCCAGGTATCGAAGACCTTGCCCTCCCAGACCCGAACTGGTGGGTTGAGGTAGGTATAGGCCGATGAGGCGAAGACGATGGCAACTAGAACGAGACCGGCAATAAGCGCTATACGCTGTTTTCCGTCCATCTCACTGAGGCTCATATAACACATTTCCACCTCGCCGCGTTATTAAGTTAACCGATGGAGCTTCTAGATGAGGTTGACAAGAACAAAACTGAGAGCGGCCACCACGACCTGGAGTCCGATAAGGGTCATAGTTACCTGGGGCTCGGTGAAATCTCCAAGGTTCATCACGAGGTGAGTTAAGCCCCTTATCTTATTCCCCCTGGGCTTGACGGTTCCATTGGCCTGGAGAACGCCATAACTCTCGGCCTCGAACCTTGAGGCAGCCTTGAGGAAAGCCTCAACGATGTATGGCATGAAACAGAGTATCGCGAATTTCTCCATGTTCCCGATGATTGCCACGCTTGAGTAGACGGCTCCAATAGTATAGTTCAGGTCACCGGGAAAGACTGTGGCGGGATACCAGTTATACCTCAGGAAACCCAGCAGCGCGAAAGCAAAGGTTAACGCGATCATGGCGGCGTTGAACTGCCCGTTCTGGTAAGCGTATAACCCTATGGCAAGGTGGAGAACAAAGCCCATCCCCGCTTCAAGGCCGTTGAAACCAGCCAGGAAGTTAGTGGCGTTGCTACAACATAATACCGCGATGGGAACAAGAAGCAGCGGGTAAAGTAACCCGAACTCGACCCTGCCCAGAAACGGGATGCTCATGGTGTCAACCCCCGCGTTCAACGCCATCAACGGGACTGCCGCAGGCAGAGGAATGAAAAAGTATAACCATCTGGGGATGCCGATCTTCTTGAACTGTTCAAACTCACCTTCTCCCTCCCTCTCCTTTGAGAGTGCGGTTAGAGTATCGAACACACCGATCAATGTGATGATGAGAACGGTACTGAGGGTCGCTAGGATATAGACTAAACCATTCAGCCTAGGGGGTATGAAAATCTCTATCCCTATGTAAAAGAAAACGCCCAGGAGGAACCCAGTGACAACGCCGGGGCCACCCATGTCGGCAACCGGTTTCTTGTCCTCCTTCATTATGTCGTATCCCACGACCCCGATTGAC
>CAYLJH010000148.1:3464-5334 GCA_964383685.1 uncultured Candidatus Bathyarchaeia archaeon
ATATCATGAACCTGTTGAAAACAGGCACACCTATGTACGTGATAACAAAACTGAGCGAAACTGCTCCGAGAAGAGAGTATGGGACGCTGTTCATTGTTGGAGAGAAATCAGTCCTGTGGTTTATGAAACTACCCCCAATGTTTATCCAAAGGGGTTCAGACATAGCTTCGTGAATCCCCTAATCGTTGATACACTGGCCTCAGGGAAAGGAACCAGGCTAACGACACGCGACGTGATAGGGGCGGGGCCACGAACAGTGGCGGGTGTCCTTGAGAAACACGGGATGGAGCCGTCAATTGTACCTGTAGAAAAGTTTCTAAGGGGAAAAATTGAGACCCAGGGCTTCGATGTCATATTGATCAGTGGCATGACCCCTGATATCCCCGCCATGGGGAAAACAATCAGGAAGTGGCGCAAGGGAAACAAGGGCAGCGTGATAATCGGCGGACCAGCAAGCTCGGAACCCGAAAGGGTACTGAAAAGGACTGGGGCTGATATCGCTATAACGGGGGAGGGAGAAAAAACCCTATCCGAGCTAATTGAATTAGGCGCACTGCAAGGAGCCACCCATGGACTTGACGGGATTCTCGGCATCAGCTACAGGAATAAAAAAAAGGTCACGGTCAACCCTATGCGCCCAGTTCAGTCAAGAGATGTATTCAAAGCGTACCAACCGTCCACGAATTCAATCACAGGGTACGAGTTGTACAAGGCCGCAAGAGTCTACGTCGAGGCCCTCAGGGGGTGTAGCAATTACCACAGGGCAAGAATCGGCCCAATCGGTGAAACCTGTACTTTCTGTGAGCAATGCACAGAGTCAGGGCTGACGGAGAGATACGATTGCCCTCTGGGAATCCCCCCCGGATGCGGATACTGCAGCGTACCTAGCCTCTATGGTCCCCCAAAGAGCAGGCCCACGGAGTTCATAATTGACGAGGTAAGGAGGCTGCTGGACCTTGGTGTTCACCGGATTGTCCTGAGTGCTCCAGGGTTCCTTGACTTTGGAAGGGAATTGCTGGTGGAGCCTGATCCGTTGACGGACCCAAGGAACCCTGAGCCCAACTATGATGAAATAAATGGTCTTCTCTCGGGTTTGTCAGAGCTGCTACAGATGAAGACCGGAAACGCCTCGTTGATGATCGAGAACATCAAGGCATCTCTCGTGACGACAAAAGCAGCAAACCTCCTTGGCAAATATCTCAAGGACTCACCAGTTAGCGTGGGCTTCGAGACTGGGTCTGATAGCCACAGCGTACAGTTGGGTAGGCCTGACACACCATCCGAGACCCTCGTCTCTCTACGAAGGCTCAAGAAAGCTGGGATGAAGCCATATGTCTACTTCATCCACGGGTTACCCGGACAGAACAAGGAGACGGCAAACGAGACCGTTGACATGATAAACAAGAGCATGAAATTGGGTGCTGATCGGGTGATCCTTTATCGGTTTAGTAGCCTCCCCGCATCGACGTTCAGTGGTTGCCCTTCTGGGGCACCGGCCGTTCATGACCCCAACAGCAAGATCATCTACGATGCGGCCCATAAGGCAAACCGGGGAAGCAAGGATGAGCTTGTCGGTAAAACCTTCAAGGTTGTGGTGGCGAACATATACGACAGGGATCGCCGGTTCTGGGTTGCTTACCCAATGCTTCACGGCCCTGTCGTTCTGGTCGAGGGAGTTAACCTAGACCAGGGGAAAGTTGTCGATGTGAAAATCACGGGAGTGGCCAGTGCTAGAATGGTCTACGGTCGAGTAAAATAGGCTCAATTATCCGAATTACAATTCCATATCTCTATCCAATTATGCTTTTAATCGTCATCTTCGATGGTGGCACAAATGTCAGCCACTCGTAATTATCTCAAAACAGTCATG
>CAYLJH010000149.1:0-5333 GCA_964383685.1 uncultured Candidatus Bathyarchaeia archaeon
CCATGGTTTCCACTCGGAGTACTCGTACCCGAACATGGTCCTTGGGCCTATCAGTCCGACAACATCCACCCCTAACGCCTCCTGCAGGTCTGGTTCGATTTCCCCCAGCATCTGGAATGGCTCATGTACCTTGACAGGCGTTCCGGGTGGGTCGAGCCCCATGGCCTGGCGTAGCTTGTAGACGGTGCTGACGTGCATTTCCGTAACTGCGCTCCCGCCTAGGTCCAGGGGCACCCTGTCAGGTTCCTCGTGGCTCAGTGCCAGTTCGACACGTTCCCTTGACTCCATTGAAATACCCACTAGGATTTCGCGTTTGGTAGATTAAAGAAAATCGATTGGTGGGCGCTCAGGCTTTGACGGTGATCTTCCACCGCGATCCCTCGGTTTGAGAGACATCAATGACCCTGTACCCTTTTTGTTCAAGGGCTGGTGGGATATCCCTGACCGATGGAGGGTTGTCCAGCAGCACCTCCAGCTTCGCACCCACTGGAACATCTCTCAATGCATTTAGCGTGAACAGCTGTGGGTAAGGGCACGCAAGGCCAGTAACGTCGATGGAGAATTTCCCGTCCCCTGTTTTTTGGATCCTGTTACTACTCATGTTTGTCACCTTTTTTCTCCAGTTAGTTCAAGATAAGCGGCGAGTTCATTGACGCTATGTTTTTCGCAGTATTCACTGAAAGACTGGCTCGATTTTTTTTCCTCCAGATAGTTGCTCAGGAGGGCTGATAGCCTATACTTTATCTCGCCGGGAGCAACGTTCTCCTTGACCACCCGCCCAAATGATGGGGCTGCCCCGAGGCTGCCTCCCAGGATGATATCGTACACCTGTCTGAGCCCTTCGTTTTCCCTCACCTGTCTGCCCCTGAGGCCGATCTCCGCCGTATTGGAGGGGCAGCAGTTGTTCAGGCATCCGCTTACGTTGATCTTGATGCCCGTTTCATCCAGGGCGTCCCAGCTGTGGTTTTGCGCTATATATTCAATTATCTCCTTCAGCATCTCCTTTGAGTGCGATTCCTGGCTTTTCCCACAGAAATCAGATGAACAGGCGATGCTAGTCCACATCAGCCGAGGCCCGTCCAGGGTGAAGTGGGCCTCCAAGTGCCCCAGAAGCCCCTCGACATCACTGACATCGGGGATGATGATGTTCTGCGTCGGGGTTAACCTCAGCTCACCGGACCCGAACTCCTTGGACAGCTCCCCGATCCTCCTCATCTGCGCGCTTGTCAGCCTGCCCTCCACAAGGGGGACATTGACCCAGCGCAAGCCATCCTGCTCCTGATCTTGGATGCCGCCATGGTCACCGTCTCCAAAGATGAGGCCGTCATATGAATCAAATACGAAACCGATTTTTTCCTCGATTAGGCCGATGAATTTCTCCACTCCCCAGCTCTGGATCAAATACTTTAGCCGCGCCTTTGCCTTGCTCTCCCGGCTTCCATGGTCCCTGTGGATTTCCGCCGCCGCCACGGCCACGTCGAATGCCTTGTTCAGCGGGATGAATACCCCGGATTGTGTGGCCATCCTGGGTCCGGGCAATGTTGACCCCGTGCCACCGCCAATCAGCAGGGTGTAACCAGTTTCCCCGTCCTTTGTGACCGCGACATAGGCGAGGTCGTTTATCCAAGCCCTCGTGCAGTCAACCCCGCAGCCCGAGATTGAGAACTTCAGCTTCTTGGGCATATCTAGGAAATCCGCGTTCCCCACAAAGAAATCCGTCAACCTCCCCAGGAGGTCTGAGCCGTCATGGGTCTCGTCCCTCACAAGACCTGACACCGGGCAAAACACGATGTTCCGGACATCGCCGAACCTTGCGCCGCCGAATCCCTGGCCGCACATATCTGTCGTGAACCCGATGCGCTCCAGCTCCCCAAATATGGCCGGCGCGTCGTCTGATTCAATCCAGTGTAGCTGGATGCTCTGCCTGCTGGTGATCTCCGCCTTTCCCTTGCCGTAGCCCTGTGCTAGTTTCGCTACCTGTATTAGCTGGTCACCGGAGATCACACCTCCAGGCACTTTCACCCTCAAAAAGTGGGGTGACCCCGTGATGTCGTTTGGATGGCTGTCTCGTCCGATCGAGTATCTCCCGATGAACCTCTCAAAATCTGGCTGTGTTTTGCTTATTTTCCTACTCCCCTCTTTTTTTAACGGCGTTAACTTTCCTTTAACGGCGTTAAATATTTAATACTTCCCACACATTAAAGGGATATACAATGAAGCCCCCATGCATGATCGTGGTCTAGGATATTCTACCATCGATCCGAGTTCTAATATCTAGGGAACTAGTTGGAATCCATGGGCTGAAAAAATCAATGGTTGCAGAGCTTATGGTTTTGACTCCTGCAGCGATAACCCAGTACCTGAACGCCACGAGGGGAGATAACACGAAGGTTATCGAGGGATCAAAGAAGATAAGGGAGCTAATCACAGACATCGCTCGGGATATGGTTCAGGGGGATAGTCCGCCGGATATGTTGTTGCTTAAGATGTGTATGATCTGCCAGATTGTGCGGACTGAGGGGTTGATGTGCGAGCTACACATGCAAGCAATGCCCGGGTTGAGATCAGTACAGCCCTGCGCGTGCTCGCTTAGGTTAGTTGGGACCCTTGAAGTACTTGGATCCAGTTAGTTGTGTAGTAGCCGGGGTAGATTTATACTTGCATTTAGACAACGTAGTTCGATTTTCTACTTATATTTAATTTGATTATTATTAACACTCTTACTGTGGATATCGCCGAGTCTGAAATCAGGGAATGCTCTTGTTATTTTTATTTATTCACCTAATTCGAATTTTCTATTAGCCACAAATCCAATATAAAAAACGAAAACATAACGACCTGCCTCAAAAAACCCTCCAAAGCTCTCTTAGCAGACCTAAACCAGCTCACAATGAACGCAGCCTACCTCGACAGCCACAAGCGCGTAGGTGGATTAATATATTTTGAAAGGGTGTTTTTTCCCGGTCTTCACTTATTTTATGGGGGGGGGGGCAGAGGATGTGTTGGATAGGAATTAATATAGGTCCTCAAATAGGAGTTTTGGATAACCCCCCTCTTTCATCCTATCTCAAATTTGATGTGAGGTAACTATCCCAATAAGAATATTGAACTATATAATCAGCCTGCGCGTAAAAACAAGACACTTAAAACATATTTTTTATAAGAACGCGTGATTCTGAGAAATTGTAAGGGGTGTTGTGTTGTATCTTAACCATATTAAGTTTCAACCTCTTAACGCTTCACATCTTCGATATTAAGTATCTTCGCTAATCTCTTATTGGCCTCCTTTAAACTAATCTCGTTGTTACTCAGTAAAGATAATGGAGCATTCACATCGACTAGCATCGCTGGGAGCGTATGTCGTGTCGCTTTCGGCGGAAATATTTTATTATTATTCGCTGCATCCAATACCTGCTGTTTCTTCAGCTTTGGAGGATATAGAACGGCCTCGTACTTACCGGAGTTCAAGTATCCATCGACTTCAAACTCGGTACAGTAGCGTATATCGTATCTATTCTTGAGGAGCTTGAGCTCCAGATTAGAGATTTTCTTGAATGTTTTCATCACGTCATCCTCATCCGATACGAGCCTATAAGCTGATTCTCTGAATCTGAGAAACGGTCCTTTTACCTCGGCTATTCTTTCCACAACCTCGTATGGCTTCAAGCTGAAACCTATGGATCCCAGTAACTCCGCGGCAATCTCCTCGGTGAAGGGACCAGGAATAAGTCTGCACCAGCGCTGGACCTTGATACCCGGGTTGAAATAGTCCAGTAGACAGACGCATATGAACTGGGTACCCAACTCCTTCATAATCGCTGTTCTATGCATCCCATCCAATACAACGAGAGTATTTCTGTCCACGAGAACTGGTGCTAACTGGAAACCATCTCGTTCAATCTGTTTTTTGAGTTTGTTAAATCGAATTGGTATAATCTCCTCATGGACGATGAGACTCTCGGTCTTCAGGAGTGCAATGTCGAGGGATAGCCCACGGCGGATTATTTGGCGGGTATTTAGTAAATCAGAACGATTCATGCGTTCATGATGCATCTGTTATCTCTCCCGTAGTTAAATAGTGCTTGATTATTTGTTGCGAATTTAAATGCGAATCAGGGAATAACGTTCCCAGTATAGCGTTCTTCGATGACCGTGCGATCTTTCTTGCGGCAGCATAATTCAGCCCAGACGATGTCCCAACCATGAAGCCCCGCTCCCAAAGATTAGTTGTCGCATTGAAAGCTTCCCTATCTGTTACTTCAACCCATGTGTCGATAATGCCCTCGTTGTCTTGGAATAACGGCGGCTTCAGAGACTCATCGTAATTTCGCACACCCTGAACGTGGTGACCCATCTGAGGTTTAACGGCGATAACTTGAATATCAGGATTTTGAGACTTTAAAAATTTAGCCGTTCCAATGATAGTCCCGCCTGTACCAGCTCCTAGAACTAGTGTCGTTATTTTTCCCTCTGTTTGCTCCCAAAATTCACGCCCCGTCGTCTCCTCGTGTGCGCGTATGTTATCCCGGTTGCTGTACTGGTCAAGAAAGACATACTTATCCGGGTCACTCATCCAGATGTCCGCCGCCCTCTTGATCGCTCCATCTCTCTCTCCGCGGGGACAATATCCACCTGGAGTTATCTCGCAGCTAAAGGCGCTCTCTTGTACCCGTTTGTATGTGGCTTTTCCGACGATGCTTGGCACGACGATGTGTGTCTTTAAACCTAGTAGTGTACCTATTTTCCCGTAGGCGATCCCTAGGTTCCCTGATGATGCTTCTATCCAGATCTTGTCCTCGATAGGATTTATCTCACCTCTTTCCAGTGGACCTGTCAAGAGGTACGCTGCTGTCCTGTCTTTGACTGAACGGCTGAAGGGGTTGCGAAACTCCAACTTTGCCAGCACCTCGTTTCCGTTTATATTATCCATGAGAACCATTGGTGTGTTACCAATGTTTTTCTTCACATGTTTTATCCTGGATTCGTAGGACTCCTCTGTTCCAGGGACCATTAATGTTTTCAATGTGCCATATTTTTCTATATTAGCCACCTCCTATTGGCCTGGAATCCATGGCTGTCATTGACTATGGATGTGGCAGGCGTTATTTCTTGGAAGACGTTTTCGTGAACTGGGTTTAGTAGTGTAATTCTTTCGAAAAGATGATTATGAACAAAGATACTCACGCATGTTTTTTCACCGTTAAACTAGACATTCTTGGCGGTATACAGTTAAAAACCTTTAGTACATCAAATTCATCTAGTGCTTTTTTCTTTTGCGTGCTCGCATTTGAATTATTGCATGATGGCGCATTGCCTGGTTTTTAGGTCATAAT
>CAYLJH010000150.1:0-5330 GCA_964383685.1 uncultured Candidatus Bathyarchaeia archaeon
GGATGCGGGGTACGTCAGGGCGTGCCACGATGCTAGCGAGGGAGGTCTAGCGGTAGCAATAGCCGAGATGGCTTTCACCGGCGACCTTGGCGTTGATGTTGACCTGGCGCTGGTCCCCGTCATCGGTGATCTGAGGGATGATATAGTGCTATTCAGCGAGAGCAACGGGAGACTTCTCATCGAGGTGCCCGCGGCCAAGACAGGTGATTTCGAGAAGGCCATGGAGGGCACGGCGATCAGCTGCATAGGCGTGGTCAAATCGGCGCAGAAGATGACCTTGACAAAGGACGGTGAGGCCGTCCTGGATGAACCACTTGACGAACTGATGGCGGCGTGGAAGACGCCACTGGAGGCCAAGCGATGAAGCGAGAAGACATGAGGGTCCTCATCTTGAGGGCCCCTGGAACAAACTGCGACCTAGAGGCAGTCAGGTCCTTCGAGGATCTGGGGGCCAAGGTTGACCTCATCCACACACAGAGGGTGTTCAAGGACAAGAACCTGGACGACTATGATCTGCTCCTGTTCCCAGGCGGCTTCAGCTACGGCGACTACGTCAGGAGCGGGGCCATCTGGGCCAAGGAGTGCGAGTCCAGGATTGGGCCAGAGCTTGAGGCGTTCGTTGACTCTGGAAAGCCCATCATCGGAATATGCAACGGCTTCCAGCAGCTCGTTGAGATGGGTTACCTGCCTGGCTGGGAGGGCCACAGCCTCTACCCAGAGGCGGCGCTGGGGAACAGCACCCACGGTTACCAGAACCGTTGGATCCGGATGAAGTACGATGGTAAGGGAAACTGTGGAATGATGGGTGGGCTCAAAGAGGGGCACGTCATCCAGTGCCCTGTTGCCCACGGCGAGGGAAGGTTCATCCTACCTCCCGAGGAGCGTGAGGTACTTCTCAACAAGCTCTACGACCAAGACATGATGGTGTTCAGGTACGTCAGGGCGGACGGATCATACGCCGAGTATGACTGGCCTGAGAACCCTAACGGGGCGTACCATGATATCGCGGGTATCTGCAACCCTGAGGGAACGGTTCTAGGCTTGATGCCACACCCGGAGAGGGCTTACTACGGGTACCTGATGCCTGAGTGGACAAAGAAAGGTGCGCCTGAGACATACGGCGACGGTTACCTGTTCTTCAAGTCCATCATCGAGTACGTCGAGAGGAAGTTCTAGTTTCCCTATATTTTTCAAAACTGTTGTTTCATGTTTATCTCTTTGTTAGAGAACCATGCAATATTGCATGAAAGAGGCAATAGGTTCAACAAATGGATTTAAATATTAACTGTTTAACACAGGGGTATGCAGGGCGTTATAGGAGTCTACTCAAGGCAAGGGGCCTCGACCAAGAGCCTTCAAACATTATACGGCGTACAGCACAGGGGACAGGAGAGCAGCGGGGTCACCTCGGCAGGGGACAACAGTCTCAGGACCTGGAAGGGCAAGGGTCTTGTCAGCGCGGTATTCAACGAAAAGTACGCTGCTTTTTCTCACCCCAACGACTACGTCATCATCGGGTCAGCTAGCGGGGAGAACGCGGACAACGGTTATGCGCCACTGGAATCAAAGGAGCACGACAGATACCATTTCAGCCTGGCCTTGGACGGGTTTTTTCCAGGCGAGAAGATCAGTAACGAGCACGTCATCAAGGACAGCATCGTCAATTACCTGAACGAGGGCAAGGACTTTGTTGACGCCCTCAAATCAGCCATGAAGAGTCACAGGGACAGCTATTACTGCCTCGTAATGGCCGTATGGGACAGAAAGGAGAGGAAAAGCCTCCTGGTGGCGGCGAGGGACGAGAGGGGCGTCAGGCCACTTTACATGGCAAAAAACGATGAGAGTTTCTATTTTGCGTCCGAGTCGGCCCCCATCGATGTCCTGGCCAACATGGGCGAGAGCTTCACCGAGAGAAGGGATGTCATCCCTGGAAGCATCCTTGTCGTCGAGGACGGCAAGCTGACCGAGGAGCAGGTGATAGAGCCAAGGAGGGCTTTCTGTGTCTTCGAGTGGGTATATTTCAGCAGGCCTGACAGTGTCGTCGAGGGAAAGACCGTGCACAACGCGAGGAAGCGTTTCGGTCATGGCCTGGTGGAGCTTCATAACCTCAACAAGGAGTACTCAAAGGACAAGGGCAACGGTTTGGTGGTCATCCCTGTCCCGGACAGCGGCAGGAGCGTGTCAACAGGCACAGCCGAGGCCCTGGGGGTCACCGCGGACGAGGGCGTCATAAAAAACGCATACATGGGCAGGACGTACCTCATCGATGACCCCGATTACAGGAAGGTAGCGAGCGACCTCAAGCACAACATAATCAAGGAGACAGTCAAGGGAAATAAGGTGGTCCTCACAGATGACAGCATCGTCAGGGGCACCGTAAGCGAGTCCATCGCCAAGAACCTGAGACAGGCCGGGGCGACAGAAGTCGATTTTCTGGTCAGCTATGCCCCCATCTTCTACCCGTGCTTCAGCGACCCTGCGGACAAGCCGCTGGCGGCCAAGGAGTTCAAGGGCAAGGGCCTGGAGGAGATTGGCGACCTGGTTGCCGGTAACCTACCCAGCATTGACAACGTGCGCTACAACAGCGAGGAAAAGATACTGGAGGCAGTGGGCCTCCCCCCTGAGCATATCTGTACCTACTGCATAAGCGGGCGCGACCCATTCAGTGAGTAATCTGGACGAGTGGGCACACCCCACTTACATCCTTCTCCATTTGGTCAAGTATCATCGATATCTTTTAATAATCAACCAAATAAACTTGTATTGGGATATTCAATCAAAGATTCCCAAACCCCTCGTTATATGGCCCCTCACGGGTCCGCAATTCTTACAGCGAAATGAACTCTTTCATTTTATGGCTTGATACAGGTCAAGGGCCAGTTCCTCTTCCAAGGTGCTGAAATCAAGGGTCTTTTCGAGGTCCATTCTCTTCGATCGTAAAAGAAAAAACCGCATAGAATTAGTGAAGGACTAAAATTACTGATTATGGCGCTTGAATCCGCTCTTAATCTCCTCGTAGCTCCCGGTGTTGAACAGGCACTCCTTGATGCATACGCTGCAACCGTAGTTGCCACTGAACTCCGGAAAGCACTTTGTGTTATCGATGTGCGTTATCGTGCCGTTGGAATTGTGAACAGGCTCTTCCCTTATCGCCTTCCCTGGACATGTTTGGATGCATCTGCCGCATGTCCTGCAGAAATCAGCGATCCACTCGTGCTCGTTTACATCGGTGTATGGCAGGTTCTCTATGCTTGTGTAGATCGCTGAGAGCCGGTGCCGTGGCCCCAGTTCAGGCGTTATCAGCAAGCCGTGTCTTCCGTGGTACCCCATCCCAGCCAGTTCCCCGAGGGGCGGGTAAAGCGCGGGACCCCCTAGTGGGTGGCTGGCCTGGACCGCGTATCCTTTCTCACGCAGGTATCCTGCCAGCTTGTTTGTGACATAGCCGAGGTCCCTGTAGGTCTCCAGCACCATCTTCTGGGTCTCGGCGCTAGGGGCCATCGACATCTTCTCCCTGTCCATCTCCATTGACAGGACTATTGCGTCCCTGAACAGAACTGCCTTGTCCTTGAAGATGTATTCAACTGGGAGTCTGGCGTACCCAATCGAGGCGATTCCCAGGGACCTCGCGTACACCTCAAAATCTTCGAGGAAACCGTCCTCGACCAGTCTCAAAGGTTCATCCGGGTTCTCGTCGAGGTCCTTGAACGCCTGCCTTAGACCGCTGAAAGTCCCTCGCATAACCGTCATCGTGTCTATCAAGGTCTCCCCGCTGACTGGGAACTTTTTGTGATCATCCGAACCTAGGCCGCCGAAGAGGGCACGGACTGGGGCGTCAGGATTCGCGATGGTGACTCCATCCAGCTCCCTGATCCTGTCCTCGTTGGCCGTTATGTTGGTGGAGCTAATTTTGCTCATTATCCTGCGAATGATGGCTGCCATGGGGGTTCAGAACTGTGTTGCCACGGGGCTAAATATGGTTTGAGATTGAATCGTTAATCTTATGTCCCATCGTCGTAGATGAAACCCCATGAACTTCAACTCACGTCGATCCCCCGTCTATGGGACCCACGGGATGGTTGCCAGCAGCCAGCCCCTCGCGTCTATGGCCGGTATCGAGATACTCAAGCAGGGAGGGAACGCCGCCGATGCAGCTGTTGCCGTCGCGGCCGCCCTCAACATGACTGAGCCATGCAGCACGGGCATAGGCGGTGACGCGTTCTGTCTCTACTTTGACGCCAAGACCAAGAGTGTCAGCGGGCTCAACGCGAGCGGCAGGGCTCCTGCGGCCCTCAATCTAGGATACCTGGCAGGGCAGGGGATCACAGGAAAGCTCCCGCCATCCAGCCCCCATACAGTAACCGTTCCAGGGGCCGCTGCGGGGTGGGTTGATACACTAGAGAAATACGGCTCCATGGCCATGTCCGATGTCCTCGCGCCTGCAATCAAACTGGGTGAGGAGGGGTTCCCAGTCAGCCCAATCACGGCCCGTTCATGGAACCTTGGTATACCCGTGCTCAAGAATGGCCCTCACTTCAACGAAATGCTCATCAATGGAAGGGCCCCCCGCGTGGGGGAGGTCATGAAGAACGTGAACCTGGCCAAGACTTTCAGGACCGTTGCGGAGCACGGCAAGGCAGGTTTCTACGAGGGCAGGATAGCCGAGGAGATCATCAAGGTCCTTGAGCCTATGGGCGGCGTGATGACCGTTGACGACCTCAAGGCGCATTATAGCACGTTCCCAGAGCCCATCACCACCAAATACAGGGGCCTCGGTGTGTGGGAAATCCCACCTAACGGCCAGGGGATCGCCGCTTTGATGGCCCTGAACGTCATCGAGGAGTACGATTTCAGCGACGTACCCCACGGCTCGACGAAACACATGCACACACTCATCGAGGCCATGAGGATTGCCTTCGCCGATACAAGGTGGTACGTGGCAGACCCTGATGTGACGCATGTTCCAGTCAAGGAGATGATTAGCAAGGGTTACGCCGCCAAGAGGCGTGCCCTCCTTGACCCCACGAGGGCTACAGTTGATGTCAAGAGAGGCTCACCCGTGGCAGGCACTGATACTGTCTACTTCTGTGTCGTTGACGGCATGGGAAACGCTTGTAGCTTCATCATCAGCAACTACGCTGGCTTCGGCACAGGCATCATACCCAAGGGCTGCGGCTTCACGCTGCAGAACAGGGGGTTCGGTTTCAGCCTTGACCCAGATCACCCGAACAGGCTTGAGCCAAACAAGAGGCCGTACCACACCATCATACCTGGGATGTACTTCCCTAATACACAGCCGTGTTTTCCACAAGAATTTGTTGATGAGCTAATTG
>CAYLJH010000151.1:0-5302 GCA_964383685.1 uncultured Candidatus Bathyarchaeia archaeon
CAGCACAAAGAGGATGGACTATGAGGTAGAGCTGGCCGCGGTCCTGGGCAAGTACGCCAAGGACACCAAGGAGGAGGATGGCATGAGCTATATCTACGGTTACACCATCCTCAACGACCTCAGCAAGAGGGACGGCGCCTTCGGGGGCGGCCCTGACGGCTTCTTCTGGGCAAAGAACTTTGACGGAAGCGCGCCAATGGGGCCATGCATCGTCACAAAGGACGAGATCCCTGACCCCTACGTGCTAGGAATGAAGCAGTGGGTCAACGACGAGCTCAGGCAGGACGGCTCAATGTCCAGCATCATCAGGGGCTACGAGTGGTGGCTCTCATGGCTCAGCAGGGATGTCCCGTTCTACCCCGGAGACATGATCTGCGGCGGTACATGCAGCGGCACGGCAATGGATCAGACGCCGAGGATCGACGGCGTGACAGACCCCAAGCTGTTCCTTAAGCCCGGAGACCAGCTGAAGGCATGGATCGAGGGCATCGGCTACCTGAAAACCAAGATCGTCGAGAAATAACTTTTTCTTCTCACCCTACCCTTCTTTCATACTTTGAGCTACATCGCTGTTGATATCGGGGCAACAAACATCAGGGTCGCCACTGGTGGCAGTGACGGCTTACACGAGAAGCTGACCGAGCTAACTGAGACAGGAAAGGGCGCGGACGGTGTATCCCAGCAGATTATCCGCATGATCGGGGAAGTTATGGATGGAAAACCTGACTTGATCGGGATCGGGAGCATCGGCCCCATCGACCTGAAAAAGGGAGAAATCACAAACACGCCCAACTACCCCTTCAACTACATCCCTGTCACTAAGCCACTTGAGGATCACTTCGGCGTCAAGGCTAGGCTGGTAAACGACTGCGCTGCCGCCGTGCTTGGTGAGCAGAGGTTTGGGGCGGGAAAGGGGTACAGCAACATCGTGTACGTCACCATCAGCACAGGACTCGGCGGGGGAGCCATTGTCGATAACCACCTTCTACAGGGGAAGGACGGGAACGCCCCCGAGATCGGGCACATAACCATCGACGCGTACTCCGATATCAAGTGCGGGTGTGGCAGCTACGGCCACTGGGAGGCGTACGCCAGCGGTAGCAACATCCCCCGGTTCGCGTTGAAGCTGATGAAATCAAGCTGGAGAAAAAGCCTGATAGCAGACCTAATCGGTGGAGACCTTGACCAAATGACATCCAAGACAATCTATGACGCGGCAAAACGGGGCGACGAGATCGCACTGGGTGTGGTAGCCGAGATCGGAAAAATCAACGCGGCTGGCTTCGCCAACATCACGAACCTTTTCGACCCTGAGCTCATAACCGTGGGCGGCTCCATCGCGCTCAACAACCCGAGGCTGGTCCTGGACCCGATACGCGAAAACATTGACAAGCACCTCATCAACAGAAAACCCGAGATTAGGGTGACGCCCCTGGGAGGGGACGCCGTACTGATTGGGGCCTTGGCCCTGGCCATGAGAGTCTAGTTCAGTACCTTTCGCAGGACGACGCCTTGGCCCTCGCTTCTCATCTCAACCAGCTCGCCCTTATACATGTAGAAGTCGAGGTCCAGGTTTGTCTCACTGATGGCAATACACTCCAGCCTCTCTTCGCCAACCCAGATCAACTTGTCCTCTTTGCTGACCACTAGGTTCACATCGAAGGACATGGCAGCCTGGGGGATAAAGATGCTCGCCGTGTACTTGACGCCTCGCTCAACCTCGAAGGAGTTGAAGAGAACCTCCCAGAAACCTGGCATGCTGTTCTCAATTAGTAACATGCCGTCAACGTACACATGAGTGAAATTCACGGTCACGTCCGCTGAGGTAACGGTGGTGGTGATGTTTCCGTTAGCTATCTCAGTCGTTATCTCGGATACCTCACCGTTGCTGGTTGCGGTAAGGGAGTAATATTCCGGCGAGTAGAGGTTATCGAATGTATAAACGGTCTCCAGCTCAAGGTCACGTTCCCCTGATGTGACAAAGGTCTCACTCGTCAGGATATATTTGTCACCGGATTCTTCCATTGCGTATGAGTACGATCCAACAAGTTCATCGTCCTTGAGGTAATCGAAAGCCTGAACAACGCCATGTTCGAATCCAGAGACCCCTGTAACAACGAGTTCCCGGGTTTCGAACTGGGAGTTCGCATAGTACTCGATGGCATAGGTCGCGCCAAAAATGAGGATGATACCAGCTACGAGGTAGATTCGTTTCAAATATAGTCAGAAAAGTAGAGAGGAAACCTCTCTAAAAGGTATTTAGGCTGTGTATTTCGCGATGGCGTTCTTCAGGTTGTCCGCCGCTATCATGAGCTTGATCCTTAGGAAATCAAACTCCTTCCAGTACCGCTCCCTGAGCTCCATCCTGTTCTCCACTGCCATGGCCGTCTCAGCGGGGTGTGGGCTACCTGGGCTCCTCAGGTTGTTGAGTGCCTTGATTGGGTTGCTCACCTTGTCCGCGATGGTGCCGCTGACCTTGATGTCCTTGTCGAACAGCTCCTTGGCCACTTTCTGCACGTCCTCTGCAGTCATCTCCTCCATGGTCCTGCCATCGGCAACCAGGTTGTTGACGACGCCCGCCGTTACCTTGTATGCCTCACGGAAGCTGAGGGTCTCCTCTGCCAGTACCTCTGCCAGCTGCACCGCGTAGATGAAGCTGCCCTTGGTCTGCTCAAGCATCTTGTCCTCGTTGACCGTCATTGTTGAGATCGCACCGTTGAGCACCTCTACGCTTGTCCTCGTTGTATCAAAGACACGCCATAGCGTGATCTTGGTCTGCTGCAGGTCCTGGTAGTACCCAGTGGGCAGCCCCTTGACCATGGTCAGCGCCTCCTGTAGGCAGCCATAGACCTCAGCCGTCTTGCCCCTGATGAGCTCAAGTGTGCTTGGGTTGACCTTCTGCGGCATTATGCTGCTGCTGCTGCTATAATCGTCGCTTAGACTGATGTACTGGAACTCGGTTCCCGCCCACATTATCATATCGGCAGCCATCCTGCTCATGTTTGCCATGAGTATGCTGAGCACGCTGTTGATCTCGATGGCCCAGTCGCGGCTGCTCACCGCGTCCATGCTGTTTGTCTGGATGTTATCAAAGCCCAGTAGCTCTGCCGTCCTCAGCCTGTTTACCCGGAAGTTTGTTCCAGCGATGGCCGCTGAGCCCAGTGGGTTGTAGTTGACCCTGTCGTAGCACTCCTTGATCCTCTGGTAGTCCCTGAGGTACTGGTCGATGTACGAGCACAGGTAGTGGCCAAAAGTGGTGATCTGGGCCTGCTGTCCGTGGGTGTACGCGACCATTGGGGTCTCAGTGTGCTTGTCCGCAAGCTCACCAAGTGTCTTGACAAGGGTTAGAACGTTCTCTGCGACCAGTAGGATCTCCTTCTTGCTCACCATCTTCATGTCAACCATGACCTGGTCGTTCCTGCTCCTGCCCGCGTGGAGCTTTCCGCCAACCTCGATGCCTATCTTTTCGATAACCCTGGCCTCGATGAATGGGTGGATGTCCTCGTATTCTACTCCTATCGTGAGCTTGCCGGCCTTCCACTCCTCCTTGATCTCCTGGAGGGCGCCTAGTATCAGTGCAAGGTCCTCTCTCTCAAGGATGCCCTGCTCGTGAAGCATGATATCGTGTGCCATGGTTCCGTCGATGTCCTCCTCGAACATGCGCAGGTCCTCCACTGTGCTTGTGTGGTACCTTGCGACGCGGTCATCGAACTCCTTGGCTAGTCTTGTCCTGAATATATCTGACAATGATTACACCGTTGCCATCTTGAAAATGTGTATAGAATAAATAGGTTGCGAAAATTACATCCTTTCCTTCTGGTAGACGCCGCTGTAGCCCTTCTCAACGTCCCCGGTCTCGAAGAATATTAGCTGAGCTATCCGGGCGTCCACCTTGAGCCTGAGGCCGTGGGGGTTGTGCACGGTGAGCATGCTGCTGCTCCTGCCCTCGTAACCTGGGTCCCATACAGCGGTCCCCACCTCCGCGCCGTTCCTCAGGAGGGTTGACCGTGTACGCGCGATGGCCGCCACGTTCAGCGGCATCTTGACCACCTCGTTGTAGACCACCTTGTAGACGCCTTTATCGAGGTTTATCCAGCCATCGGCGTCGGGCTGTACCCTCTCGGTTTCTGCGATGACCCGCTCCTCATTGCTGAAATCAACGGCCCCGCCCCCCAGGTACGCCTCGACGCGTTCAAGGCTGAGATCGAAGCCGCTCGGCTGGAGCTGTTTATCCAAGTCAAGGTACTCGGTCACCAGTCCATGCTCAGTGATAAGTTCTCTTAGGATCTTGTCGTTTAGCATAAATCCACCGCGAATACAGTGAAATGGAGCGGGTACTGAAAAAATGTTGCTAGGCTTGTGGCCTGTTGAGGGGGACGTACTCGATGCCCGCCCTCTTGGTCTTGCCCATCTTGTAAAAGTCCATGAGCTGATAGACTTCAACAGGGAGCTCGTTCTGTGCGCACTGGCCCAGTAGCTCGCAGACGCCCTCCGCCGTTATGGGGAAGTCGTGGGTGTACTTGCCGGACACCAGGTCGTTGATTATCGCGTCCACGCGCTCAACCTCGTACTTTCCTTCAAGCAGCTGCCTCACCGTGGCCTCCATCTGGCTCAACGCCTTCCTTGCCTCCTCTGCTAGGTACAATGTCTCGTCATCAATCTCATCCACGCTCTTTTTCTCCACGACCTTCATGATGCTGGTGGCCGCGTAGCTGCCCTTCATTGTCCCCATCTGGGGGTCAACGGGACCGAGCACGGCCTGGGGGTCCATCATGATCTCGTCGGCCGCAAGCGCGATGAGTGTTCCGCCGCTCATGGCGTAATGAGGGACAAGGACGGTTGTCTTTCCCTTGTGGGCCTTGAGTGCGAACGCGATCTGTGTGGCCGCCAACGCTATCCCGCCTGGGGTGTGGACTATCAGGTCTATTGGCTGATCGTCAGGGGTGAGCCTGATTATCCTGAGGAGCTCCTCGCTGTCATCGATATCGATGTACCTGGCCAGGGGCAGGCCGAAGAGGCTCAGCGTCTCCTGCCTGTGTATCAGTGTCACCACGTTGGTGCCCCGCTTCTTTCCCAGGCTCGCAAGTGCGTTCGCCCTCGCCCTGACGATGACGTTCTGCTGGAACCGGGGGTAGACCAGTGAGAAGAAGAGGAAGATGACCCAGATGTTGCTGAAGATGGCGTCGATGATGTCCATTTTAATCGTTAATCCAGAGTGAACGGGGTTGTAAAAGCCTTGCTGGGTATAAGAATCACCATCAAACTTTGTGTTGCAAAATACTCTGAAGTAATTAGAAAAATG
>CAYLJH010000152.1:0-5299 GCA_964383685.1 uncultured Candidatus Bathyarchaeia archaeon
GGCCTACTTTGCCTTTGTTCATGGCTTTTAGCTCTTCTTTGTAGTTTTCTAGGAAGCTTAGGTCGAGTATGAGTTCTCCTCGCTTGATGAGTCTCTCATCGGTCTCTTTCCAGCCCATGGATATGAAATACATCGTTTTGATCTAAAAGTTTACCTATTACTCCACAAAGCATAACTTATTTCAAAACTTGGTGTAGTTTAAGGAATTCACTAATCAATTTCTTGAAAAAACTTTAAATTTCTCGATTTGATTTCCTTATTTTAGACAAGAATCTTCTGGTGTAAGCCAATTGACATCCAATGAATTATGTTACCCCCGATGTCGGACCTTCAAATGCACAAGACGATCCCTTACCTTTCGAGGAAGAACTGATTGGTGTAGCGAGACGAATGAGCAGTGCGATCCCAAGGGCTGTACCTATGCCATGTGCCACAAACGTCAGCTGCTGGACAACGGGGTCTGCGGACTCACAGTCAAGCGGAAGACCCGTGACGACTCACGTCCCGAGGAAATGTTCCAGGACGAGATACAGGTGCGAGGAAAGCTGGCAAAGAAGACCGGTGAAAAGTCTATTTTTTAACTAACCTGGTTGACCTTTTTTGAAAAAAACAATAAAATCTAATCTTTCAGGTATAATCCCTGATGAACTGTTATCCCTGGTGCCAACGAGCTTTGATATCCTTGGGGCAAAGGGCGACGCCGTGGCGATTATCGATGTCCCAGATGAGTTGGAGGCATACGAGACCCAGATAGGCGAGGCGATCCGGCATGTCCACCGCAACGTGAAAAGCGTGCTCGGTAAAAAAGGCGAGAGACACGGCGAGTTCAGGCTCAGGGACATGAAGCTGCTAGTGGGCGATGAGGACACCGAGATCATCCACAAGGAGTCAGGGTGCCGGTTCAAGCTGGACCCACGCGTTACCTATTTCTCGGTCAGGGAAAGCACCGAGCGGGAGCGAATCATCGAACAGATAACTGGCCGTGAGGACGTGCTGGTGTTGTTCGGAGGCATCGGGCCTTTCCCCATATGTATAGCGAAAAAGAGGCCAGATGTCACCGCAGTCTCCATCGAGCTTAACCCTGATGCACACAGTTACTGCCTTGAGAATATCCGGCTGAACAAGCTGGAGGGGCGGGTCACAGCGATTTTGGGTGATGTCAGGGATGAGGCCCCAGCCCTCGGGAGGCAGTTCGATAGGGTCTTGACCCCTCTTCCCAAGGGGGCGTACATGTTCCTGGATGTCATAGTGCCCACCGTCAAGCCTGGCGGTATCCTGCATCATTATTACTGGGCCTCAGACCTGGACCCCTATTCTGAGGCGTACCAGTTCGTTGACGAGGCCGCTTCCAAATACGGGAGGAAGACAGAGTTCCTCGGCGGTGTGAAGGTTGCAAAGTACAGTCCGAGGGTCTCAAAGGTCAGGATAGACGTGCGGATCTACTGATCTGACACGAAGACTTTGGGCCTTGAGACGATATTTATCTCCTTGCCGCAGTCGGGGCAGTGCTCCCCAAGGAAGTAGAGCTTGTTCCCGCAGAACCTGCAGTACTTTATCTGTTTCGTCCTCCGTTTCTTCAACGTGCCCCCGCACTGGCTGCAGAACAGTGAGTCGAATGGCATGAGCTGGCTGCACCTCCTGCAGACCTTCTCGTATCCCGCCCTCTTATCCGGGGACACAACCACCGTGTCAACAATGGGCTCTATCGGTTCGACCGTGGCCTCGTCAGGGATTATGCCGATGCCGCCACCGACGAGTGCCCCAGTGAAAACCCCTGGTAGGAGGGTAAGTGTGACGTTTGATATGAACTCGCTGAAAAGGGGGACCGTTGCACCTGATGTTCCAATAATCAGGTTCGATTTGAAGAACCCGTACCCGGCCAGGAACGAGATCGCGCCTATCAGAGAGGCTGCGCCCATGCTGATGTACACGTACTGGCACCTTCCCTTGATTAGTTCAGTTATGAAGCCTGATACCGCTGCTCCCAGCAACGCGCAGGATACTAGCATTATGTAGTAATTTGCACCGGCTGGCATGAATTTTAGAAACGTGTTGACGAGGGCTAATATTGACACAAATGTGAAACCCGCGAATGGCACTATCCACAACAAAGGATGATCTATTTCATTGATAGTGCCCACTAGTACTCCCCCGTTTCATTAACGGAGCGTTGTAGTGTTTGGGTTATGTTGACCGATATTAAATAAAAAATACAATATTGTATGTAAATGGGTGCTGTATTTTCACATTTATTACTCTTAATGCGTGGTGGTATTAACAAGAACATGTAAAAAACATTACTAATAATGTTGAAAATTGATATAATTAATAAACCAGTCGCGTTTTCTGGTTAATAATATAAAAAAAGGTTTAGTTCTCTTCCTCAGATTTCTCGTCGTCTTCATCGAAGTTGAACTCGCTGTCGAGGTCGAGAGGTGTATCGAGGGGAACTGGCGGGGGGGTCGTGGCCATTGTGTAACCGATCCATAGTACTATGAAGAGGATCATGTACACCGCGGCAATGACCGGCAGCCTAATGGCCCACTCGCTGTACTGGACGAGCCACGCGAACATGGTGCCGAACAGTCCAGGGAATAGCCATACAAAGTATGCTGCCATGACTGCCAGCGTAATGATCATAATTGTATATCCGAGGGATTTATCATCCAAGTTGATTCACTGCGTATCTATACTTTGATTCCTTTTTTATTGTTTCCTGTTTGATCCTCATAAAAGACCTTCTTTTATTTTATGCACAATAATTATATCGCGGTATATTCCCTAGGGAATAATATATCTGATTTTTAAGCACTGTTTATATCTTGGTAAAACAAGTCTGCCCAATATCGAGTGATTAACTAATGGATAACGTACATGTAAACATGCTTGGGCGTATCGCCCTTGAGGATCAGCCCCTTGAGATAGTTGAGAGGAAGGGGCTAGGCCACCCGGACACTATATGTGACTCGGTGATGAACCAGATCTCCGTCGATTTATCGAAGGAGTACATAAACAAGTTCGGCGTCGTGCTGCACCACAACGTTGACAAGAGCCTGCTGGCGGCGGGCGTCGCTACTCCCGCGTTCAAAGGCGGAAAGATACTTGAGCCGATGAGGTTCGTGTTCGGAGACAGGGCCACCTTCAAAGTGGGCGACGAGGAGATACCCGTCGATGAGATCGCCGCCAAGAGCGCGTCTACTTGGCTGAAAGAGAACCTCAGGTTCGTTGACCCAGAGGAGCATGTCGTCTACCAGAGCCAGATTAGGCCGGGCTCGATGGCGCTTGCGGATATCTTTGATAGGAAGGGAAAGTTCCTGGGGTCAAATGATACAAGCGCGGCCGTTGGTTACGCACCATACACGAAAACCGAGACGGTTATCCTGGCTTTAGAGAAGCACCTGAACTCCAAGGGATTCAAGGACAGCTTCCCCGAGTCTGGGGAGGACATCAAGCTCATGGGCCTCAGGAAGGGCGGCGACCTGGACATCACCGTTGCAATGGCCATGGTGGACCGTTTCATCGACAGCGAGGACGACTACTTCAAGAAGCAGGGCGAGATCAAGGACGCCATCCACGGATTCGTGGACGACAAGTTCGGGTTCGACAAGATACACATCGACCTCAACGCCTTGGATGTCAGGGGCAGGGGAATCGATGGCCTCTACCTGACAATAAACGGCACTAGCGCAGAGGCTGGGGATTCAGGCCAGGTTGGCAGGGGTAACAACGTCGCAGGCGTTATCCCGCTGAACAGGCCGATGAGCGCCGAGGCTGCGGCTGGAAAGAACCCCGTGAGCCACGTGGGCAAGATCTACAACGCACTCAGCTACAGGATCTCCGACAGGATCGTGGAGGACGTTTCCGGGATCAGGGAGGTCTACGTGTGGATACTGAGCCAGATCGGAAAGCCAATCAACGAGCCGAGCGTCGTCTCCGCCCAGATCGTCCCAGCGAAGGGCGTGGAGCTGGACTCAGTCAACACGCAGATCGACGAGGTTATCTCAAACGAGTTCGACCACCTGGCCGAGTTCTGCGACGACCTTGCACAGGGAAAGATTTCCCTCTGCTAAATCCTGAACTGTGAGAGGATTAGCTCCCTCACGTTCATTCCCTTTCTTTTCGCTATCTTCTTGAGTGCTTTATTTACTCCCGTGCTGTACTGGGCTGCCTTCTTTGGCCTGTCCGAGAACCTGTCAGGTATTCCCTTTCTTTTCGCCAGCTTCCTCAGTATCATTTTTCTCAGCCCGTCCTCGGCCCCAGTGAGTTTGAGCCCAACCGGGATGCCCAGCCCGTATTCAATAATGTCGGGGTGTGTGAAGGGCAGGATCAGCCTTGTCCCCTGGTCCGTGCAGGTCTTTGTGTCCCTGTGGAAGTTGTTGATCCAGCTGTCGGCGGTGTCCTTGTACATCATCGATCCCGCGTCCTCCCCCGCGGTGTGCGCTAACTGGTGCCTCTTGTAGCCCCCGAACACCTCGTCAGCCCCGTTACCCGAGAACACGGTCTCGTATCCGAGGGAGAACGCCTTCTTGGAGGCCCAGTGGAACGGGTAGGCCACCCCGATCTTCACGGGGTGTGGCTCCTCGACGCTGTAGATGATGTCGTCCAGCTGCTCCTCGACATCCCTGATGGTGAATACCTCGGTATGTATGGGGAGGCCCAGGTGGTCCGCTGCAGCACTCGCTATTTCCAGCTCCGGCCTGTTCTCCAGTCCCGTGGTTATCAGTTCCAGCTGCGCCCCGGCCTCGCTCAGGTAGCTTGCTATGAGTGTGCTGTCAACTCCCCCTGAGAATGCAACGGCTCCACGCCTCAGCTTTGACGCTAGTTTCTCCGACGCTTCCGTGAACAGGAGGTCAAGCTGTTCTAGAATTGCTTTTTCGGGCACCTTGATGGAGGCCGGCCTTCGTAATGACCTGATCTGCTGTTTATCAGTCGTTTTCTCAGAAAACCGCAATAGGGTTCCGGGTTGGACTGGGGTTCCCTCTATCCCGATGCTCGCGAGCATCCTCCTGTTGGATGCCACCGCCTTTGTCTCCGAGTTCTCGCCGTAGTATAGGGGTATGGTCCCGATATGGTCAAGGCCGCAGATGATCTGGTTATCCCCCACGACGGCGACGGCGTATGCCCCTTTCCTCTCATTTATCAGGTTCATGACCCCGTCCAGCGGGGACTCTTCGAGGGCGTTTGCGGCCTCTAACGAGTCAAGTTCCAGTGTGTCGTATAGAATTCCCTTGAAAACAATGCTTTGATTGCCTTGATTTAGCGGCTGGCTCGGGAACTCATCCGCGTGGATGTTCTTGGC
>CAYLJH010000153.1:0-5233 GCA_964383685.1 uncultured Candidatus Bathyarchaeia archaeon
GATGAGCTGCTGGTGGCATTCGCAAAGGCCGACGAGTCAGTGGACGTGCCAACAATGATCATAGCCAACACCGTGAAGGGCAAGGGCGTCAGCTTCATGGAGAACGTGGCAGGGTTCCACGGCAAAGCACCGACCACGGAGGAGCTGCATATAGCTCTAGCCGAGCTGGGGGAGGAGACACAATGATATCAACAAGGGACGCCTACGGCGAGTGGCTCGCCGAGAACGGCGGTAACAAGGACATGGTGGTGGTTGACGCAGACCTGTCGGCATCAACCAGGACAAACAAGTTCGCGGCAAAGTACCCCGAGCGATTCTTCGACGTGGGCGCTGCCGAGCAGAACCTCATGGCATTCTCATCGGGCCTTGCCCTGGGGGGCAAACGGGTGTTCGCGTCAAGCTTCGCGTACTTCCAGACCGCGAGGGCCTGGGACCAGATCAGGAACCTGGTGGCCCATGACAAGCTCAACGTTGCAATGGTTTCATCACATGGCGGCCTGAGCTGCGCATCAGACGGCGCTAGTCACATGGCCATCGAGGAGCTTGCCATACTCAGGGTGATACCCAACATGCAGATCATTGTCCCGTGCGACGCAGAGGAGACAAAGAACGCACTGGACATGATTATGGAGAGCCAGGGGGCCTTCTACATGCGGTTGAGGCGGGAGAAGGAGCACATCCTTGAGAAGAACTATGATTTCAAGCTGGGGAAGGCCGAGGTCATGCGCGAGGGATCGGACGTATCAATGATCGCCACCGGCGGGATGGTCTACTACACATTACAGGCAGCAGAGGCGCTTGCAGCCAATGGAGTTGACGCCGAGGTAATCAGCGTCCACACAATCAAGCCATTCGACGAGGCAGCCATAATCAAGTCAGTCAGGAAGACGGGCGCGGTGCTCACGGTTGAGCAGCACCAGGTAGCGGGGGGGCTGGGCGGTTTGGTAGCCGAGATACTCTCGGAGAGCTACCCCACGTTGATGAAGAGGATGGGAATAAATGACTCATTCAGCGAGACGGCGAGGACGTACAACGAGCTGCTGGTCCACCACAAGCTGACATCAGCTGATATCCAGGTGGCCGCAGAAACGTTAATAGAAAAAGCGAGGAAGTAAAGGACATGGAATTTTATATCGACACGGCCGAGATCGAGGCCATAAAAAAGTACTGGGATATGGGCGTCATCGACGGCGTCACGACCAACCCCACTCTCATCGCCAGGTCTGGCAGGGTGTTCAGCGAGGTAATTGCCGAGATCGCTGAGGTGGTTAAGGGGCCCATCAGCGTCGAGGCAGTAAGCGAGACCGCCGAGGAGCTCATCGAGGAATCAAAGAAGCTGGCCGAGTACGGCGAGCACATCGTGGTCAAGATACCCATGACCGAGGCGGGCCTGAAGGCCACAAAGGAGCTGACCAAGCTGGGCATCAAGACCAACGTCACCCTGGTGTTCAGCGCATCACAGGCGTTGCTGGCAGCCAAGGCGGGAGCGACCTATGTCAGCATCTTCGTCGGCAGGCTTGACGACAAGGGACACGAGGGCATGGACGTTGTCTGGGAGACCAGCCAGATATTCCAGAATTTCGACATGGAGAGCAAGATAATCACGGCAAGCATCAGGCACCCAAGGCACGTCATTGACGCCGCCAAGGCGGGCTCACATGTGTCCACGGTGCCCCCCGCGATACTGGACAAGATGATAGTCCACCCCCTGACGGACGACGGCCTGGCGAAGTTCGCGGCCGACTGGGCCAAGGTCAAAGCCTAGCCTGTTTTTTAGTCGGGGAATAAATACCCCGATTCCTTTCTTATTCTGTTCCGTTTCAAGAGGTTTATTGTATGAAAAAAGACAAAGGTGAGGGTTATTTCTCGAAGATGAAGGGCACCGGCAAGAGCCCTGAGCGTGTTGATTTATTTGAGGTTGCCATATCCTGGGTCGGGGCGTTCCTGGGCGTCTCCATAGTATCCTACCTCAACTACAACGTCCTGGACCAGACTGACCTGGTCATGTTGATAGGCTCATTCGGCGCATCGGCGGTCCTGATCTATGGTGCGGTCAAGAGCCCGCTGGCTCAGCCCAGGAACTTCGTGGGCGGGCATGTAGTATCTGCCCTGATCGGCGTATCGTTTTACAAACTTGTTCCCCTGACCTGGCTGGCGTGCTCCCTTGCGGTCGCCACGGCCATCTCGGTGATGCACCTGACCAAGACCCTTCACCCTCCTGGCGGGGCAACTGCGCTGATAGCAGTCATTGGCAGCGATAAAATCCACGCCCTTGGTTACATGTACGTCGTCGCCCCCGTGGCGCTGGGAGCCATAATCATGCTCGTCGTCTCCCTCATCGTGAACAATATCCCCGAGGACAGAAGGTACCCCGTTTTCTGGTGGTAGCCTGGTTTGGATACCCTTTAGTGTCGGGGTTCCACATCTGTTTTGAAAAGTATTGAGGAAAAACCGGGTCTTACTTACGTTTATCATAATAACCGGTCTCCTCCTGCCGCTAGTTAGCGCGGCTGATCCGACCACGTACTTCTACAGGCTTGACTATACATTCGAGAACAGGGGGGACGAGGACTTCCACCTTGAGCAGGAGGACTATACCCTCCCCCTCTTCATCAACAACACCAGGCAGACCGTCACCATCCTGAACATATCAGGGGGGTACACAAGGGCCATCATCGACCTTGATGGGAACTGGGGGGGCATCATGGATGTCGACGACACCCTGTCCCCCGGCGAGACCCTGTCCTTCAGCATCGAGTACCTGATAGAGTCATCCTCACAGGAGAGGCCATCATTCAGCATTGCTGAGGCCGATGGGTTCAGTGCCATCCCCCATGACCTGGTCTCAGAGTACACCGGACACACCGAGAGCTTCACGGTTGACGACCCCACGATAATCGATCTGGCGCGAAGGGCGTCCAAGGGGGATGAAACAGTCCTAGGCACAGTGGCCAACCTCCTTGACTATGTAACCCAGAACACGACTTACCTCAACTTCGAGACCCCCAGGTACCCCCTTGACACCCTCAGGGACGGCCTGGGTGACTGTGACGACCAGGCGCTACTGCTGATATCAATGGCCAGGAGCCTGGGGATACCCGCGTACCTCAAGGTTGGCGTAATCATCCACCCAAACATCGTTGACACCGACTCCTCCTGGGAGGGGCACCTTGAGAACGATGCCGACGGCATAGGCTGGCACGGCTGGGTCATGATCTACATCCCACCATGGGGCTGGGTCCCCGTTGACCTGACCCTGGTGCAGGAGGACAATGGCCTTGACTACATCATCAACGCCCCCGAGTACGACCACAACATCATCGAGGTACTGGACATCTCGGAGCAGGCATACATAGGGGACACCATAGCCACCCGTAAGCGGATAATCGCCAGCGACCTCCACGTCCTGATAACTGACGAGGCGGGCGAGGTCTACAGCAACGGGCTGGGAAGCCAGACATACCTGATACTTGTAATCGGCATAGCCCTCGCGGCAGCCATCTTCATGATGTTCAGGGCGTCAGGCCGCGATCAGTGAGCGTAGGCCGACCCCAGCTTCTCTGGCACCGCCTCTGGCACGCACTTTCTCTGGCTCCTGAGTGCCCTCGCCTGCTCGCTGTCCTTGATACCTGATGACTGGATTCCGTTCCTTAGAACCTCGACGGCCTCGTCCATGCTCCTCCTATCAACGGGGAACGGCACGCCGTCCTTCCCGCCGAACGCGAAATTGAACTTCACTGGGTCCCTCCAGCTGGCCCTGTTGCCGTAGATGAGCTCCGCAACGAGGGCGAGGCCCCTCACGGTCCCAGGTCCGATCCCCCTCATGCTGACAAGCTCCTCGTAGGTCCTTGGCTGGAACTCGTAAGCCGCCCTGACTGCGTCCCAGTTCACCGACCTTGGCATCTCAAGGACCCTGCTCTGGGTCCCCGTCCAGGCGTCCATCCGTGATTGGTTTTCCGGCACCTGCCGTACCATCTGCCTCTTGAGCCTCATTGGGTTGTCCCTGATCAGGTCAACACAGGTCTTCTGGCTCTCCTCGCTCTCGTTGTGAGTCATGTTGAGTGTCTCGTCAACCCTGGACTTGCATAGGATGTCCTGCTGGGGGTCCCGCGTGAAATGCCTGTGGTCCAGGCCCCAGTGGTACCGCCTCGCGTTGGCCCTCTCCTCGTTGATTCCCTGCTGGATGACGATCCACTCGGCGTCCTCGGTGAACATGAAGCAGTGGTGGTAGAGCCTGTAGCTGTCCTGGATGAGGCTGTTGTCCGTCTTGGCGCTCATCCTGCTGGCGTAGACCATTCCCTTGGTCTTGTAGTCGCTGATGTTGAAGACCTGGCTCATCTCCCTGATCTCCTTTGGCGTCCTGAGGCTGACCCTGCCCTTGCCGCCGCAAACCGTGACCCCCAGGTTGGGCCTGTCCATGGCTACCTTGAGGGCACCGCAGGTCACGGTGGTCGTTCCGCTACTGTGCCAGTCGTACCCCAGGACGCAGCTCAGTGACTGGAAGAACCATGGGTCACTCAGGTGCTCAAGGAGCCCCCGCGGTCCGTACTCGTCCAGCATTATATCCACTATGCACTCGCTGAGGCTCACCATGCGGCTGAACAGCCACCTGGGTGCCTTGCCCCCGTGAAGGGGAAGCATGGCTGAACCTGTGTGACCCATGTGGTTGCTGTCTGGTTACACGTTAAAACCGTTGGCTAGCTCGTTGAACCAGGGAGAATGGTAAAACTGGTCACCCTATCAGGTGGCCGTGCCTGTCAACTTCCTGCTTCCTGACGCGGGTGCTTGTGATGGGCTTGCCGTCGTCAGCCAGCACCATGGTTATGACGAAGATGAGCAGCGGCTTTTTTCCCCTCTCGACCCTCAGCTGGTTGATCTTTTCTGCCCCGACCTCGGTCTCCTCGCTTACGACGATGCCCTCAAGGTCATCGTTGTCGATAGTGGGACCGAATGGGTCGTTGAGTGGAACAATAATCGCCCTCTCCAAGAAACCCCTCTCAGCCAGGAACTGGTTGACGTCCCTGAGCCTGTTCTCGTAGCTGGCGACAGTATGCTTCTTTTTCATGGATGCGACGAACGCGTCAGATGTGATGCCCACGATGGCCTTCTCGCCGGCGTTGAATGTCTCCTCAAGCAGGAACCAGTGGCCCTTGTGCATGACATCAAATGTCCCGCCCACTGAAATCAAGCCAAGCCTGTTTTCTTCCACGGTTCCAGCCTCGAACGCTGTATC
>CAYLJH010000154.1:0-2440 GCA_964383685.1 uncultured Candidatus Bathyarchaeia archaeon
CAAGAAGCACGGCATGATCATCCCCGACTTTAAACTGGAGTTTGGACGGGTGGGCGACGAGTACATCCAGATCGACGAGCCACCGACCCATGACAGCGCGCGGTACTGGGCAGAGCAGTTCTACGAGCCGGGAAAGCCACAGGAGGCCACCTGCCTGGACAAGGAGTTCCTGAGGAGCTACCTGAGAAACATCGGTTACATGGGAGACGGGCCACCGCCGACCATCTCGCTGCCGGTTGTCCGAGAGGTGAGCAAGAGATGCGTCGCATCTTACAAGGTACTCAGTGGACAGGCCAAGCTCAAGGACTATGACCTCAAGACCGTGGACCAGGTCATGGAAGAACTGAACCTGTGAGGCTTTACCTCACTTTTTTACAGGAACCTATCGCATATTACTGCGCTAATCAATAGCGCGACACCGAATGACATCCACAGCAGGTTGGGGTTGTAACCGTACACGAACCCGCCGAGGATGGCCCCAATTATGGAAGGTATCGTGAGGAGGGTGCCCATCCCTGGACCACCCCCGCCGCCTCCCCTCGTGTTTATGAACAGCATCCCCATACCCAGGGCCGACATAACCTGTCCCCTTCTCTCAGGTGGGACTGAGTGGGTCATGTAAGCGGGTGCCCCTGACATGAGGAAGCTGTTAGCGATCGTCATTATGACCAGGAGCACGGTGACGTAAACTAACGTCGTAGCGTACCTGAACAGAAACATGGGCACCGCCCCGATCAGGAGAGCCCAGGTCAACACCCTCTTGGGGCCCAGCCTGTCAACCAGCAAACCCGCCGGGACCATCAGTATCACGTTGATCACCGATGCAACCAGCAGGACCATGCCCCACTGGACCGCTGACAACCCCAGCGACTGGGTTACGTAGATCACCCAGTAACTGGAGACCATGTTGTTCAGGAGGAATCCCAGCACGAGCATGAGCCCGAACGCCCTGAGGTTACTGGGAAGCCACCTGAGCATCTCAAACATACCCTTGTACGACTCCTTGAGCACCCCAAACAGGTTCCTGGAGTCCTCGAACTCCTTGACGGGGGGCTCCTTCAGGTATTTCATGTTCATGAAGGCGATGAAAAGACCCACCACGAAGGTGAGGCCGTAAAGGAACTTCATGGCGTTAATTATCCCCCATAAGCCGATGATGTACCCGCCGGCTAGTGGTGAGAATATCCCTACGGCCATGGGTATCGCGAGCCACAGGCTGTACCCTAGCGCCCTCTTGTCCTCGGGGATGGATGACGCCATCAAAGCGTTGGACGCGGGAAAGTAGAAGGTCAGCAGCCCCAGCAGGAAGTTGCCCACCGCTATCCACCGCCAGTCCCTGGCGAATATGAATATGCTCCAGAGTGCGGCGCTCAGGATACCCGTGTACCCTATTATCTTGACCTTGCTGTACCTGTCCGAGATGTAACCCGCCACCGGGTAGAGGAATAAACCGGTCAGCGGTCTGAGGCTGTTAACTATCCCGATATCCACCATGCTGCCCCCGAGGGCCACGACGTAGAGGCTGAAGAATGGGAACGTTATGAACATGCTGAGCTGGCGCAGCACGTCCCCGATGGTGAATACCAGCAGGTTTCCCCGCATTACTTCCTTTAATGACTGCATAACGACTACACACCTTGATACAATGCCTAGTGAAGAGGTTTCCCCTTGCCGGGATACTCTTTTATGGTTGCTAGATGAAACCATGTCTCATGGTAGATGTAACGGTTATCATTGGAAGCAGGTCGGACCAGGAGCTTGGGGACAAGGCAGCGAAGATGCTCAAGGATTTCGACGTTGATTATGATCTTCAGGTAATATCCGCCCACAGGAACCCCGACAAGCTGGCAAAGTACGTCAAGGGGAGCCCAGCAAAGGTGTTCATCTGCATCGCGGGTCTCGCGGCCGCCCTTCCAGGCGCGGTTGCATCCCACACCATCAAGCCCGTCATCGGCGTCCCCAAGGACGTGAAACTCGGCGGACTTGACAGCCTCCTCAGCATCGTGCAGATGCCCACGGGCGTGCCAGTCGCATCGGTGGCCATTGACGGCGCCAACAACGCGTCGTTGCTAGCGATCCAGATCTTGGCGTTAAGCGATGAGGGTCTGGCGAAAAAGTTTATGGCCTACCGCGAGAAGCGTGCCAACGCCTAACTGATTTTTTCCCCGGTATTCTTCCGTGATAAACGGTTCCCACTCGTGGTCACTTTATTTACCCTGAGCTTGGTGTGCGCCCGAAGGTCCCACAATGCGACGAAGCCTCTCGGTATCATTATCAAGATGGCGTAGAGTACAGCGTAGCCCCTGAGTGATCCCCACAGAAACCCGACGAGTAACGCCGAGAATACCATAAACGCCCCAAGGAGCCTGATCTTTGATTCAATTTCCCCCTCCAGGATGCCAGCTGGCATGAGCTCCAACCATAGGGAATCGTTTACCTC
>CAYLJH010000154.1:2450-5232 GCA_964383685.1 uncultured Candidatus Bathyarchaeia archaeon
CCCTTAATCTGACCCCCCAGAAAACGTACCCGCTGTTTCCCATCCTATCGTTCTCCTGCGTGAACGAAAAGTAGAGGAGGACGTCCTCACCGAGGGATGAGAGCCTGACCTCTTTCGATTTTTAGTAGTTGTCCTTTGGCCCAAAATGGAGTACAGGGTTTTTCACACCGTGCCTCGCCTCGATGAGCCTCGGCGGGTCCAGTCTGGTTATGCTGCACCTGTTCTTGCTGAGCCAGAGGTGGATCGCGTCATATACCTCGTCCATGGTTTTTCCTGGGACGATGATCCTCTGCGAGTAGGGGATGGACCGTGCTATCAATTACCTCTATTATTGTTATCGTAACTTAAAATAAAAATAGATGGGAGCTGTGTCAGTAGCTCTTGGGCTCGGCGTCCCTGATGAGGCTACCAGCTGTGCAGTGGATGCTCCCGCTGTTCATGGGCCTTACCAGAGTTGCCACGTCTATCTCCACCACCTCTACCCCGATGCTCTCGAACCACTTGGTCGCCTTCGGGTTGCCCTCGTTCACCATGATCTTCCTTGGTTCAAGGACGATTCCAGTGTTTGGTGCGCGCTTCACGTATGGGTTTCTGGGGTCCCTGGTGTGGACCTTGACGCATACCTCCTCCGGTGGGTCGATGAACTCCCAGTTCATCTCCGTCTCCATCCACTTCTTCAGGTACGGGTCCAGGTTCCTGGGGTCCTGAACCGTGGTGTGCCTGTCGATGAGGCTGTAATGGCTGATGTTCATCCTGCTGCCGTAACCCGGCGTGATCCTGACATCGACCTCCGGGTTCTGGTTCTGGATGATCTGCTTGTACTGAAGGGCACCGAACTCGTTCGCCCGTGTGACCTCAGGGGTCTGGGTGTTGCTCCTGGGGAAGTGGACGCTGATGAGCAGGTGTTTCTCGTCGAGCCAGCCAATGCTGCCTCCTTCAGCCATGCCGTTGCCCTGGATCATACCGACAACCGGGCATCCAATCTCAGCAAGGGTCTGGTACGTGTACTTTTCCTCGCCCTTCCGCATCCAGTCATACATCCTGAGTATGATCTGGCCGTAGACGCCCGCGTGGCACACGTCGTCCGTGTAGATCGCCTTGACCTGGTACGGGGGGTCGTTTGTTTCGGGCTTGCGTATAACCACATCGATCCCTTCCTTCTTGTAGGCGTCAACCATGTTCAGGTGGTCCTCGATCATGTCCTCCAGCGGAATCTTTGACGCCATCCTCCAAGCCGGGAGGTGGCTCTCGTAGGGCGGGAACGGCGTCTTCTGGCCGATGGTCTCGAACTCGGGGCCCGGCCTGTGGACCATGACCATCCTGAGCTTGCCCACGTTGGTGTTCGCCTTCCACTTCTTGCCCCACACGGTCTCAATCTCGTCCCCGAAGTCGGTGAGGACCTGGGGGTGGTATTTCAGGTACTGCTCCCTGAGGCTGAGGCCGGTGTTCTTCTTGAAGCTGTCATCGTCAACCGCCATCTCCGCCTGGAACTCGCCTTCACTAAGTGCCATAGAATCAGAGAAAGCTCTGTGGAACTTCTATTAATACTCATCCAGAAAAGAAAAAAGGGAGTTGGACTCAGGATTCCCGCTTGGGGTAGACCACCTTGATGATCTCGTTCACGGCGTCCGGGTCCTCCAGGGTCGTCAGGTCGCCGACGTGTTCGCCGTCAGTCAGGGACTTTATCACGCGCCGCATGATCTTGCCGCTCCTCGTCTTTGGCATGTTGGGGACAAAGTAGATGTCCGCAGGCGAGGCCACGGGTCCGATGGTGTTCCTTATGTGGAGTTTAAGCTCGTCCACCAGCTCCTGTGAACGCTCATAGCCCACCTTCAGCACCACGAACCCCACCGGGACCTCTCCCTTGATCGCGTCCTTCTTCCCCACCACAGCGGCCTCGACCACGGCTGGGTGGCTGACTAGGCAGTCCTCCAACTCGATGGTGCCCAGCCTGTGGCCCGCCACCTTGAGCACGTCGTCCGACCTTCCAAGGAGCCAGTAGTAGCCGTCCCTGTCCCTGACCGCGTAGTCGCCCGTGTAGAACAGGTCCTGCCCCGAGCCGGGGTACCGTCCCCAGTAGTACTCCTGGTACCTCTCGTCGTCCTTGAACAGGGTCATGAGCATGCCGGGCCACGGCTTCCGGATGGCCAGATAGCCCTTGACCCCGTCCTCCACCTGTTTGCCGTCCTCATCGATTATTATCGGGTCGATGCCGGGTAATGGGAAAGTGGCCGAGCCTGGCTTCAGTGGCTGCAGGTCGATGCCCGGTGCCGGGGCTATCATGAACCCCCCTGTCTCGGTCTGCCACCATGTGTCGCTGACAGGGCACCTTTCCTTGCCTATGACCCGGTAGTACCACCGCCAAACATCCGGGTTGATGGGCTCACCCACCGTCCCCAGTATAGATATCGCTGAGAGGTCGTAGGAGTTGGGGTACTCGTCCCCGAACTTCATCAGGTGGCGGATAAGCGTGGGGCTGGTGTAGAACTTTGTGACACTATAGTCCTGAATCATCCTCCAGACGCGCCCCGGGTCAGGGTACTCGGGTGCACCCTCGTACATGACGCTGGTCAGGCCGTGGATGAGTGGGCCGAAAACGATGTAGCTGTGGCCTGTGACCCAGCCGATATCCGCCGCGCACCACCAGACATCCTTGTCGTCCACGTCAAAACTCCACTTGAGGGTGGATGTGACGTATGTCAGGTAGCCCCCGGTGGAGACCTGCACGCCCTTGGGCTTGGCAGTGGTCCCCGACGTGTACAGGACATACAGCACGTCCTCG
>CAYLJH010000155.1:0-5229 GCA_964383685.1 uncultured Candidatus Bathyarchaeia archaeon
GGGGTTTCACCGTCTGCAACCCCGTCATCGTTTATTGCAATGTTTAACTTAAATTCTTGTGCGGCCACATTCGTGATTGAATGTGCTTGAGCCATCATGATGATAATCAGACCGGTTATTATAGCTCGTTTATTGAACATGTGCCCTCTTCCCCAGTCTTACTGCTGATAAGCTTTCGGTATCTTGAAAGTGTATTATGTCCATAGTATATACTCATGACATTTAATCCACAATTTTATCCTCACTTTACCTTAACTCGCTCTCTCTATTTTCTGTAACTCAATTAAATAGATTTTTTCGTAAAGAGGCAAAAATAATGACTGTTTTCGGAAATTAGTTAAAATAGAGGACTGGGATTGTTTCACACCTTCATTTTGCTTCAAACAAGCGCGAAACTGATGGGATGCACCTAATACTCTATTCTATTAGTATTCATTATACTCGTTCAGCGCAAGGGGTTCAGCTATAGTGCGGAGGGTGGGGTTCGAACTCACTTAGCGCATACACACGCAAGCTTTGAACAAGGAATGAAACATCAAGCTATTATAATGACACATGGAACCAGTTAGATTATGAGTAAAGTTTTCCCGATAACTCCAGCTTCTATCAGAGCTTTTTCGGTAATCGGATTCGTCATTATTCCACTTGTATTGATAATGGGGTTGGTTGCTTACTCCGCGATAAATACGAGATTTGAGATAAACGGTGAAGGTCTCCACATTAAGAGAGCAATCTATGGAAGGTTCATCCCCAAGGAATCAATAATCGTAGAGAATTCGAGGATATTGAATTTGGATGCTGATAGTGAGTTTAAGCCTGTGCGTAGGACGAATGGGATTGGTTTACCCGGATACAGTGAAGGGTGGTTTAAGTTGGCAAACGGTGAAAAGGCGTTGCTGTTTGTATCTGATAGGGTTAATGTCGTTTATTTGCCTACGACGGAGGGTTATTCGGTTTTACTTAGCACAGCTAATTTTGAGGAATTTCTTGAATCATTAAACGAGGAATGGAACGGAGACTAGTACTAACGTGCGCGATATATTATCAACCAAATCATGGACTACTAGATCGTTACCTTCCAAACCGCCGCACGAAATCTGATGCCATTGAAAAGGGAACCTCTATCACATTTACTCTACCGCTTTCACGTGTCATTCAAAATGACTAAAAACGGGCACGCTCAAAGATCAAATATCTGTGAACGTATTACATTATACATAATTTTATCCTCACATCACCATAGCTTTACGTTCTATTTTCTATATTTTTTTTCGTAAAGAGGCATAAATAATTCCCTTTTACGGAAATAAGTAAAAATGGTGGACTGGGAGGGAATTGAACCCCCGACCTCTTGATTGCCAACCAAGCATTCTACCACTGAACCACCAGCCCGGGCAAACCTTTGATGCGTCTATCTATTTCTTAAACCTTTCCCAGCCGGATAAATGGGTTACTTGGCTCTCGCTGCGAGAGTCTTTCCTAGTTCCTTACATTCGTCAAGGGTCTTGGGACCTGGTGTCCTAATCGACTCAACGGTCTCTCCTATCACGTCGCCCAGCCTGCTGAACAGCTTCTCGAAGGGCTCCTTCGCCCTGCCACCCCCGCCGTGGCTGAGGAACAGCGCCAGTGGCTTGCCCTTTATGCCATCCACGCCGTTCCTCTCGGCGATGTAGATATCATCCATGAACGTTTTCAGGGTCCCTGCCATGTAGCTGAAATAATCGGGAGTACCCACCGCGATACAGTCGTAATCCGGTACCTTTGTCACATCAAACCGTTTCTCGTTGGTATTCCAGAGGGTAGCCCCGTCCCCGAAACCCTCCGCGACGGCCTCCGCCATCAATCCCGTGTTCCCGTGCTGCTGCGAGTGGTAGATAATCAATGCCTTCATCTCATTCACCTGTACAGGTAAACCCTCGGTTCTTGGCCGAGTTAAGGTTTTACACGGCCACATGAACGATCCACCCGCGTCGAGACAAAGCCACGGCATACGCGACAGGACGGACGGCCCCGTGACTGTCGATTAATCCTTGAGTTACTATTGGAAAACTATTTAATGAGCAAATCATTTCTTGGCGTGATATGAAGATAAGCGTCGTGATTCCTGCCCTGAACGAGGAGGGAATGATCGAGGAGTGCCTGAACTCGATACGACGACAGGACTTGCCCGTTGAGCTTATTCTAATCGACAACGGCAGCCTGGACAAGACCCCTGAGATCGCCGGGAGGATAGCGGACCATGTCCACATCAAGCCCGGGCTGACCCTCGCAGAGATGAGGGACTTTGGAGCCCGAGTGGCTACGGGCGATATCATCGCGACAACTGACGCAGACTGCATCGCCCCATCCGACTGGCTATCAAGCCTAATCAAGCCATTCGATGACCCTAATGTCGTGGCAGTGGGGGGCGTCATCAGGCCCCTCAACGTGAACCTGTTCAGCAGCTTCTACTGCTGGATGTCATCGATCATGCAGGGAGTGTTCGGCTTCTTCCAGGGGGCAAACATGGCCTACAGGAAGGACGCATTCCTAAAGTCACCGGGGTACGCGTCAGCCAAACGGGCCGAGGACTGGAACCTATCATGGCACATCAGGAAACAGGGCAAGACTAGGTACGTGCGGAAGGCGGTCACCCGCACGGAGATACCCTTCGACAGGCAGATCGAGTACCCAGGCGGCATCCTGAGCACGGTCCTCTCGATCATCGGCTTCATGCTGAACATACCCATGCTCATGGGCGTAGGAGCTGGCTTCGTGGGCAGCGAGATGTTCACCTTTCTTTACAGGCACAAATCAAACCTGAGGCGGAGCCACATGGCACTGGCCGGCATAGCGGTCCTTTATGCTTCTCAACGATTCATGGACGCACTGAGTTTCAACCTCAGCGTGGGCTTCCTGCTGGGCATCTTCGGGTTCCACGTCATCAACGACGACCTGAGGCAGGCAATCGAGGAGCTCAAGCTCTACAAGACCAGGAAGAACCGGGACCAGGGCATCACCGGCATGATAAAGCTCCAGCTCATCAAGCTGCTGGAAATATAGACATGCCATTCTCCGTAAGGTTCACGGCCAGAGGCCACCGCAACGTCAAGTCAACCCACAGGACCACGTTCATGACCACCACCGAGGACGAGCTATCAAAGAAGGGCGACTGCATAATCGTGGTGGGGGCCGGGATGGGACTCAAGGACATGCCTGACGAGGCTAAGAGGCTGGCAAGGAGCGAGGACACCATGATAACCTTCAGGCTCACCGTAGGCGATCTGATCTTCGAGGCACGGGGGCACGGTCACCCTGACCTGGAATACACTGACCCCATTGACATGGTGGCAAGGAGAAGCGGGTTCACATGCGGCAGGACACTGATGATCAACTGCGACAAGACCTCCCGAGACCTACCCGATTCCCTGGTCGAGGCCCTGCAGGACCCGGACGCCGTGGCGGAGATCACGCTGGTCTATGACAATCAAATAGGGAGTTAAAGTTCCTCGATGTAGACAGACTCATCGCCTAGCTCAAGGGCTGATGCGTCCACCGTCTCGGATGTGCCGTCCCAGTGGGTCACAAGTAGTTCCCCGTTTAACTCAGGTACCGTACCCCAGCTGACGTAGACTGTTTTTTCTCCCTCGAACATGTAAAGGTCTCCTCTTATCTTCTCGACCGACGTGAACCCATCCAGCTTGTCAACCATGGTCTCAAACGCGTCATACATCTCCCTGGGGCCATAGCGGTTGTGTAGCCAGGTCTCCTCTGGGGATGGGCTCTCCTCCAAGCCGATATAGAATATTTTCTCGACCCCGGCTGAGAACGCCATGACATAACTTTTCAGGATGTATCCCGCCCATTCCTCGCTGGAACGCTGTTTCTGGTCAAAGTTACTCCCGAACTGGGCCTCGGTGACCCAGACCGGCTTGTCTACGTTGAACGAGTCCAGGTGTTCGCTGTACTCCCACGAGTTAAGTGAGTCTGTCCCGTGGCCGATCGAGTGGATGTTACCGATGTCAAAAAAGTCCGCGCCCCCCATTGAGTACACCTGGTCCCAGAACTCGGTGGCCTCAGGGTGAAGCCCAGCCACACCTCCCTGGACCACGAACGATTCCGGGTCAGCTGTCTTCACTGCGTTATATGTTACCTCAAGAATCTCCATATAATCACCTGGGGTGCCCCTGAAAAAGACGAGCATCTCCTGCATCGACGGCTCGTTAGATACCTCCCAGTACTTTATCGGGATTGTCAACCCCGGCATGTCCTCGATCCCGTCGCCGTCGTACCTCTCCACGACGGCGGAGACAAACAGGGAATAAGCATCCATGTCACTTGGCTTACCCCTGTACTCTCCAAGCATATCGAACATCTCGGAGTCCTTGGCCTTTAGTTTCATGTTAACTGGGGCTTGATCCCACTCGGCGAACGGCCAGATGGTCGCTATGATGTTTACGCCGTACTTTTGTGAGTCTTTTACCACGCTGTCAGCCTTGACCCATGTGTACTCTCCCTGTGTCTTCTCTATCTCATTCCAGATGAATGGCCCAGGGTGGGGCCTCTGCCAAATAACGTCCAGCTTTTCCATGGCATCGAGGTGCTCAGGGTGGTTGAACCCGAAATGAGATTTCTTGTCGCCGGTATCAAGAGGCTGTGGCTGGGTTTGAGTTAGTTTTTGAGTCTCGGGTACGTAAGCCGACTTGGTCGAGTTGTATGACAGATAGCCGCCCACTACTAGCAACGATACAAACGCGATAAAAAGAAACGATTTCTTCATGTAGGTCAGCCTACAATGACGGGGGGGTGATGAGTTTTAACATCGACTACTGTTTTTCGGGGTTCATTTCTTGACTAAGTTAACGAGCCCGAATCAACAAACCCTGAGAGTCTTCTCAAGCCCAATCAATGGTTTAAGAAGGGTTTAAACACACGCTGCATCTGGTATAGCATTCCACGCCGGTGAAAAAATGACGCCCAAGCTCACAGTGCAGGAACTCAAGGGTCTTTCTCCAAAGATCCGGGCCAATATCCTACGTTTGATCCACGACGCAAAATCAGGGCACCCCGGCGGTAGCCTGAGCAGCGTCGAGATCATGTTATCGTTATACCTCAACGTCATGAACAGGGACCCAGGTGACCCAGAGCGTGACCGTTTCATACTCAGCAAGGGCCACGTTGCTCCGCTGCTGTACTCGGTGCTCATGGAGGCGGGTTACATCCCCCAGTCCACCGACAACCTGAGGATGT
>CAYLJH010000156.1:0-5210 GCA_964383685.1 uncultured Candidatus Bathyarchaeia archaeon
ATACCTTGAGCCCAAAACGATCCCGTTTTCAAGTATCAGTTAACGTACTAACCGCGATTTACAACGGTGACCAAGTAAAGGAAAAAATCATGGACACATGTAACCTATCCCTGGGCTCAATTGACGACACATTGACGTTCCTCGCGGAAAAAGGGTATGTCGATGAGTTGTACGAATCCCCAAATGGGGCTAGCTACCGTATTTCCAAAAAAGGTGGGACCGTTCTGAGGTACTGTAACAATACCCAGGACGCAATCAACGTGACGGCTTACTTGAAAATAAAATAGGTTCAAGCGGCCCGATCTAATACAATGGAGCCGTAGGCTACGCCTCTACTACTCGTAGAGCTTGCCGTTGCTGCCCCAGTCACTCTTCTTTATGTCCTGGAAGATCACCGTCACGTGCTCAGGAGATGTGCCGCATCCCTCGCAGATGGCCTTCGTCACCAGCTCAATCGTCCTCTTCTTCGTCTCCACGTCCCTACCGTCAAACCACTGAATCGTTACCATTGGCATGTTATTTCACCGGGTAAGAAAAGGGGACAAGGGATAAGAAACCTTCCCACCTCCAAAAAAAGGCACCAAGTAGCAACCAGTAGGCACTGCTAGTACTAAAATATCGCTTATGTCAGGTTACTTGACACAAGAATAATATTTTTTTCCAGAATTTACGGCCCACTGTTATCGTTGGCGGGCTCCAAACTCAAGATCTTCATCACTGTTCAGAATGGCAATGTTATCATCGCCCGCCAAGGAGAGATGCCCCCGCCACGGGAAAAACGTTCCTAGCAGAAGCAGATAAATCAGCCCGAGAGCCTGATGCTTGTATGAACCGACCCGACAAGACCATGTATTTCCTCAACATAGCCCTCAGCGTAGCCGCAAGGAGCACCTGCCTCAGGAGAACCTTCGGCGCTGTCATAGTCAAGGACAACACAATTGTCGGCACCGGTTACAACGGCAACGCAAGGGGCGTCATCAACTGCCACGAGATCGGGTGCATCAAGGACATGATGGAAAGCCCGCAGGGCGCGGCGTATGATTACTGCCCCGCGGTCCACGCCGAGGAGAACTCCATCATCAACAGCAACAGGGCGGACAGGGTCGGGGCCACGCTGTACATCGCGGGCCTCAAGCCCGATGGCACGTACACCATGGCGCTGCCGTGCCAGAGGTGCCAGAGGAAGATCATCAACAGCCAGATCAAGGACGTGGTGATACTCAGGGACGACGGCACCCCAATGACCGTGGATGTGGAAGAGTACATCAAGGCAGACTCGGAGTGGTACACAAAGCTTGTCCAGGACAACAGCTGAGGACGCTAAAGCTTATATTCGGAAAAAATAGACTCCCATCCGGTGGACTATGAGTCTAGAGCAAAAGATCGCTGACCTTGAACTGGAAATTCGCGGGATAATGGACAAGATCGAGAGCATCGAGGAAAACTTTGAGTCAATCACCGAGCGGCTTGACGAGATCGAGGAGAAGCTCAAGGCGATCTAGGCTACTCCCGTTTGACATCCAAGGATTTTAATATTTACAGACCCGACGCTTCCCCTGATAGAGATGGCGTTCGGTGAGCATTCATCAAAGGGAATAATCGGCACCAAGAGCAAGGAGCTAGCTGGCAAACGGATCATCCTGTGCATCACGGGAAGCGTCGCGGCCATCAAGAGCACAGAGATAGCCAGGGGCCTCATGAGGCGAGGCGCGGACGTCTACGCCGTCATGACCAGGAGCTCCCAGCAGATCATCCACTCCGACATGGTGGAGTGGGCCACGGGGAACCCGGTGGTCACAGAGCTAACCGGCCAGATCGAACACGTGTTGTACGCGGGAGAGCACCCACTGAAGGCGGACCTCATACTGGTTGCCCCCAGCACCGCCAACACCATCGGAAAGGTGGCCTGCGGCATCGATGACACACCTGTAACCACCACGCTGACCACCGGGATCGGTGCCGGGATACCCGTCATCATCGCCCCCGCGATGCACGCATCAATGTACAAGCACAGCATCGTCATCGAGAACATCGAAAAGCTCCGGAGGCACGGCATCGATGTCTTGATGCCCAGGTTTGAGGAGGGCAAGGCGAAGATACCTGGGACAGCAGAGATAGTTCACGCCGTCGTGGTGAAGCTTAACGTAGAAAAAGACATGGTCGGTAAACGGGTCCTTGTCACGGGTGGACCGACGAGGGCTTACCTGGACGCCTTCCGATATATTACAAACCCAAGCTCTGGCAAGATGGGCGTAGCTATAGCCCAGAACGCGCTGGACAGGGGAGCCGAGGTTACACTGGTCTATGGACCCGGTTCAGCGAAGCCCCCGGTAGGGGTCAAGGTCATTGATATCCTGGGGACTGATGACCTGCTCGTGGCGGTCCAGGAAGAGCTGGGCTCAAAGAAATATGACACGGCTATCCTTTCAGCAGCGGCCGCGGATTACGGGGCATCTGACAGGAAGATGGAAAAAACACCCTCGGGTAAGGACGAGTGGGCCATAGTGTTGAAGCCGTTACCAAAGGTCATCGAGAACGTCAAAAAAGTGGACGCCGACATCTTCCTCGTGGGGTTCAAGGCAGAGTTTGATCTGACCGACGAGGAGCTGATCCAGCGATCATATGACCGCATGATGGGTGCCGGGATGGACCTGATTGTGGCAAACGATGTGGCAAGGAAGGACGCTGGGTTCGGCACGGATACCAATGAGGTCTTCATCATAGATACTGATAGGCAGGTGTTGCATGTTGCCATGGCGTCCAAGTATGATGTCGCCTCAAAGATTCTTGACAGGGTCCTTGAGGCGCTGTCGTAGCTTCCCTCGTTATATTTTTCCAGTTAATTTGCCCCTATTTTATGGGACATAAATTGATCCCTTCACCTGCAGTTGACTCATCGAGGTTAATTTTTTGCTTAAATTTGTCAGTTTTTGCGTTATTAATGTGTTAAAAACTACAGGTTATCCTCATTTCTTGAAAATAACTTTATTATTAAGAGGTATGATAGATTCAAACATGAGCAAGGTTAAGACGGGCCTCATCGCGCTGACCGCGATAATGGCCACTTTTATGATTCTAGGGGTAACCCCGGCATTCGCACAGACAGTAGAAGAGATAGAGATGTGCTATGGGTACAGTGAGACCTCGCTGTCTCCATTGGGCATTACCAGCACGTTCCTCACCACAAACGAGGAGGCAGGTATCTGGATTAAAGTAGTCAACCCAACTGACGAAGTAATATTCAAGTTCTACCACGACGTGAACGGGGTTGAAAAGGAATACCCTCTAGGATACTCAAGAGTGAACATCATCCCAATGGAAGGAACAAGTTGGGGTATTGCATTCGCTACCTTGGCTATAGATGGAAAAACCCCTGGATTTGATCCGGGTATATGGACAGCGAAAGTTTTCATAGACGGCAACCTGGTTAAAATAAAGCCATTCAACATTCTCGATTATTCGTCAATTTCCAGTTCAATTGATGCGATCAGGGAAGATTTCGAAGCAATGGAGGCTGAAAATATTCAAATCATTGAAGATAATGAGGCGAATAATCAGGAGAATATCGCGAAGTATAACGAGCTGGTTGAGGCTTACGAAGAGCTTGAGGACTCTTCCGTAAGCGAGATTCGGTTCATCGAACTAACTAACGATTTGGAAGACCTACAAGAGGAATACGACGACCTTGTTGATGCGCAGGGAAGCACAAGATCAATGATGTACGGCTCAATCGTCGTAGCCTTGATCGCGGTTGTCGTCGCGGTTTACTTCGGCCTGATGAAAAAGTAACCTCCAAACCTTTTAAAACTCCCAGCTTTTACATTCCTCGCTCAAAATGGCCAGGATTTTAGTTCTATACGATAAATGGATGCGTGAAAACGCACAGGAAATGTGGCAAACGGCCTTCGAGGAGGCAGCAATTGACGAGGAACACGAGCTAGTGTTCATGGAGAACATACCTGGCTCGTACAAATGGTCCTCCGAGATCGTCGATAACGTCAAGGAGGCAAACGGAAACCCAAGGTACATCATGGAGAAAATTGTGGGATGCGAAGCAGCGGTATCCGGGTATGCCCCATTCACGAGTGAAATAATGGACGCGTCCGAGAATTTAAAGATCATAGGCATATCAAGGGGTGGACCCGTTAACGCAGACCACAAGGCTGCAACAGAGCGGGGAATAAAGATCCTGAGGGCCGTGGGTAGGAACGCCGAGTCAGTGGCAGATCAGACCATGGGTTTCGTCATCTCCGAAAGCCGGTTCATTTCCAGGCACAACCACGAGGTCAAGACCGGGAAATATTTTGAGAAGCTGGAGTCAGGAGGACGATCCAGCTACCTGGCATCGTTCAACTGGATGGAGCTAAACGGAAAGACGCTTGGCCTCATAGGATATGGTCAGGTAGGGACAAGGGTCGCTAAACGTGCCCACGCATTCGGCATGAAAGTGATAGTTTTCGACCCTTACATTGATGCGGCAATTCTTGAAGGCGAGGGCTGTGACAGAGTTGGGCTTGATAAATTACTGTGTGACTCGGATTTCATCTCGATACACGCCAAGCTAACCCCCGAGACACACCACATGATCAACGACAAGACCCTTGCCAAGATGAAAAAGACCACCGTTTTAATCAACACGGCCAGGGGAAGCATCATCGATGAAGACGCGCTCTACAGGGCATTGACCAACGGGGTCATCTCCTCGGCGGCATTGGACGTGTTTGAGGACGACCCCGTCAAGCAGGATAACCCGTTAATCCAGCTGGACAACGTCACTATAACGCCCCACAGCGCGGGTAGGTCCCCTGACACGGAGATGAGGGGATACAGGCAGGTTGCCCTCCAGGTGGCTGCCTACCTCAGGGGTGATGAGATAAACTCCATGTACGTATCAAACAAGGCAGTCCTGTAAGGGTCCAAGATGGTTGACGACGGTTTCCTGGTCATTGATGCGGGGTCTGGCAGCGTCAAGACGTTTCTTGTTAGCCCAAGCGGAGTCATAATCAGGCAAGCCGAGAGAGAATGGGACCGCGAGACATGGACGACAGAAAAAAGCTGGCCTTTGATCGTTAAATCAATAAAAAACCTGATGCTAACATCAAACATCCATATTCAAGGCATAAGCGTCACCAGCATGAGGGAGGAATTCATCCTCGTTGATGGGGAAGACGGCGAGAATCAGTACAACTTATCTCAAGAGTCCAACGCTC
>CAYLJH010000157.1:0-5174 GCA_964383685.1 uncultured Candidatus Bathyarchaeia archaeon
TGAGGAACCTGTCCAGCTGCGCCTCTGGCAGCGGGTAAGTCCCCTCCAGCTCGATGGGGTTCTGAGTGGCGATGACGAAGAAAGGCTGCTCAAGTTTATGCGTCTCGCCCTCAATGGTGACCTGGCGCTCCTCCATGCACTCCAGCAGCGCGGACTGGACTTTCGGCGGCGACCTGTTGATCTCGTCAGCCAGCAGGATGTGTGTGAAAACAGGTCCCTTCTCAAGGCTGAACTCACCGGTGTTCATCCTCCAGACCCGAGTCCCAGTGATATCCGCCGGCATCAGGTCAGGGGTAAATTGAACCCTCCCCCATTCGCATCCCGTGGCTTTCGCGAATATCTTTGCGAGGAGTGTCTTCCCAAGACCGGGGTTGTCCTCAAACAAGATATGGCCGTTTGCAAGGGCCGCCGCCAGTACCTTCATCAAAAGCCTCCTGTCGCCTACAAAGTACTGCTGGATCGTGTCGAGTATCTGGTCCGTTGTCTCCTTAACTTGATTGAGTTGCATGGCTGGGTCTCTTGATGTGTCTTTGGGTCAACGGGTTTTAACTGTATGGAGGAGTGAAAAGGATTTTTCCTCCATCTCCATTCATTTTCAGTTTCATTGACGAAGTTGAAATAGGGACAGTAAGAATGCAACATATGAAGAACACAATACCATATTCGATACAATCAACCCCATCTCTTTTCTACTGTTTTTACTGATATGTGGAACACGTGTGATCATTCTAAAAGTTCGTTGAATTGATTGCCCTAAAAAACACATAAAATGAGGGTTATGAAAGGAGAATCATCCTACATTTTATGCATTGTTTTGTATATTCTGGTATATTCTTCAAATTAGATAGAATAATGGATTATTCATTTTGTACGTAACCATTATAACCCTCACTCTACCAGTAGTGCTTGTAGAAACGGTAGCCACTACACATAGGGGAAACTGAAGGGGGGGAAATAATATTTACTCAAACCAGTTTTCCGTCCGCAATTATTTCGGGCGATTAACCCTCTGTGTGTGGCATCACTATGGATGTGTAGAAAAGTGAGATACGTAAGAAAGCGCGACGGCAAATTGGCCGAATTTGATAATACGAGGATAGAGAACGCCATCGGCAAAGCCGCAAGGGCAGTGGGAGAGGGAAACCAGGAGATGGCGGCAGGAGTCACCCATCTAGTGATGGGGAAGCTTCTTGACAGGTTCGGGGACGATGGATGCCCCACGGTCGAGGAGATCCAGGACACCGTAGAGGAGACCATCATCATGGCGGGGTATGCCAGAACAGCAAAGGCGTACATCCTCTACAGGCAGAAGCAGAATGAACTAAGGGAGCTGGCGGCGGGACTCAGCTCCGATGACATGATCGAGAAGTACCTGATGCTTGACGACTGGAAGATCAGGGAGAACAGCAACATGAGCTACAGCCTTCAGGGACTCAACAACTACATCTCAAGCAACGTAATCAGCCGTTACTGGACAAACAGGATCTACCCCCAGAACATCAGGGAAGCACACACCAGCGGGGCCATGCACATCCACGACCTCGCCGTTCTAGGTCCTTACTGCGTAGGCTGGGACCTGCCTGACCTCCTGTTATCAGGGTTCAAGGGAGTAGCGGGCAAGATATCAAGCAAGCCCGCGAAGCACTTCAGGACCGCATTGGGCCAGATAGTGAACTTTTTCTACACGCTACAGGGAGAGGCAGCGGGGGCACAGGCGTTCAGCAACTTTGACACCTATCTCGCGCCATTTATCAGATACGACAACCTCTCACAGGAGGACGTCAACCAGGCGTTCCAGGAGTTCCTGTTCAACATCAACGTCCCCACGAGGGTAGGGTTCCAGACTCCATTCACCAACGTGACCATGGACATGAACGTACCAAAGTTCCTCAAGAACGAGCCTGTTGTGCTTGGAGGAAAGTTACGTCAGGACAACTACGGGGACTTCCAGGACGAACTTGACATGTTCAACATCGGGTTCGCCAATGCAATGAACGAGGGCGACGCCATGGGCAGGGTGTTCACGTTCCCAATCGCGACCTACAGCATCACCGACGACTTTGATTGGGACTCTCCTGTCTCACAGAAGATCTTCGAGATGACCGCAAAGTACGGCACCCCATACTTCAGCAACTTCATCAACAGCGACATGAGCCCCGAGGACGTAAGGAGCATGTGCTGCAGGCTCAGGATCGACAACAGGGAGCTGCGGAAGAGGGGAGGAGGGCTATTCGGCGCAAACCCATTGACGGGCAGCATTGGAGTAGTTACCCTGAACCTTCCACGTATCGGCTACACCGTAAAGTCGGAGGACGAGTTCATGGAGCGGGTCTATGAGCTGATGGACCTTAGCAAGGACAGCCTTGAGATCAAGAGGAAGACAGTGGAGAAACTGAGCGAGAACGGCCTGTACCCGTACAGCGCGTTCTACCTCAGGAACGTCAAAGAGGCATTCGGCTCCTACTGGAAGAACCACTTCAGCACCATAGGGCTGCTGGGGATGAACGAGGCCATAGTGAACCTCATGGACTCAAACATCAACACACCCGAGGGGCTGGCATTCGCAGAGAGGGTCCTCAAGGGTATGAGGGACAGGCTCAGCGACTACCAGGAGGAGACTGGAAATATCTACAACCTGGAGGCGACTCCCGCTGAGGGAACCAGTTACAGGCTGGCAAGGATGGACAAGCAGAGGTATGGCAGCATCAAGGTGGCCAACGAGGACAAGCTGCGCCCTGGTGTGGAGCCGTTCTACACCAACAGCAGCCACATGCCTGTGGACGCATCATCTGACCTGTTCGATGTCCTGGACCACCAGAACAACCTACAGCCACTGTACACGGGAGGGACCGTGTTCCATACTTTCCTAGGGGAGAAGCTGCACTCATGGAAGGCCGCTGCGAACCTGATCAAGAAGATGGCCGAGAACACCAACATGCCGTACTTTACTTTGACCCCGACGTTCAGCATCTGCTCGACCCACGGGTACATCACGGGGGAGGCACACGCATGCCCCACCTGCGGCTTGGAGACCGAGGTGTACAGCAGGGTGGTCGGGTACATGAGGCCGGTGAAGCAGTGGAACGACGGGAAGCAGGCCGAGTTCAGTATCAGGTCGACCTTCGACGCGGCAGCCCCCGTTATTGAAGGGTACGACGATTGAGGTTCGCGGGCTTCCAGAAGACCAGCCTCATAGACTACCCCGACAGGGTAGCCTCCATCCTTTTTACGGCAGGCTGCAACCTCAGGTGCCCTTATTGCCACAATGGTGACCTGGTGGAAGGCTACACGGGTCCATTTCAAGAAGGAGAGGATATCTTAGAGGTTCTTATCGAGAGAAAACATCACGTTGACGCCATCGTGATATCAGGAGGTGAGCCCACTATGGACCCTGGTCTACCGGAGTTCCTGGGGAGGCTGAAGGGGCTTGGTTTTGATATCAAGCTCGACACAAACGGCCTTAAACCGGATGCGCTGAGGGAGTGCCTACCATACCTGAGTTTCATCGCAATGGACATCAAGACATCCCTTGAAAACTACAAATCGATAGGGGCGGGAGATACCGCATCAATCCTGGAGAGCATCAAGGTAATCATGGACAGCGGGCTGGACTATGAGTTCCGATGCACAGCGGTTCCAGGGTTCGTTGAAACGGAGACAATCCACAAGATGGGTGAGATGGTGCGCGGGGCCAAGATGTTCGTGTTCCAGCAATACAAGCCAGAGAAGACGCTTGACCCAAAGTACAACGATATCAACCCTCACTCTGAGGAGAGGATCAGGGAGTTCGCCGCGATCATGGAGGACTACGTTGATGTTGTCCTTCTCAGGGTATAGACGCTAAGATAATCTTTTCAGTTGGGGCTCCAAGCCCTTAATATGATTAGGAAACAGTTTTTTGGCTCTACCGGGCACAAGAGCAGCGTCACGTTATTCGGGGCAGCGGCCCTCGGAAAGGTCACACAGGAGGTGGCGGACGAGGTGCTCGGGCTCCTTTTGGAGCACGGGGTTAACCACATAGACACCGCCGCCAGTTACGGGGACAGCGAGCTGAGGATCGGTCCATGGATGGGGAAACACCGGGAAAAGTTCTTCCTTGCCACGAAGACGGGGGAGCGAATCTACAAGGCGGCCAAAAAGGAGATCAATAACTCGCTGAAGAGGCTACAGGTAAAGAACGTTGACCTGTTACAGCTTCACAACCTTGTCCACCCAGATGACTGGGACACGACCATGGGCGATGATGGGGTCCTGAAAGCCGCCATCGAGGCGAAGGAACAGGGGTTTGTAAAGAACATCGGAGTGACGGGTCATGGCCTGCTGGCACCCACGATGCACAGGCGGAGCCTGGAAAGGTACGAGTTTGACTCGGTGCTGATGCCTTGGAATTACCCACTTTACATGAACGCCAATTACAGGAGGGACTTCGAGGAACTTGTCAGGATATGCGCTGACAGGGGCGTAGCGGTGCAGACAATTAAATCGGTTACGAAGGGGCCCTGGGCCGAGAAGCCCAGGACCAGGCGGACATGGTACGAGCCACTGGAAGCCCAGGAGGACATCGACCTTGCTGTCTCATGGATAATAGGACAGGAGGGGTTATTCCTGAACACCGCAGGGGACGTGAATATTCTCCCAAGGGTCCTTGACGCGGCAAGCAGGCACAGGGAACGCCCCACGGACTCAAAGATGAATGGGCTGGTCGAGGCCAGAAGGATGACGAACCTATTCGTTTCCTAGCGGGATACAGCTGGATTGACGCGGATCGAGGAGAGAACGGCGTCCACCACCCGCTTCCTCCTCTGCAAATTGAAAAGCCTGTGCTGTGCTATCTGCCACGGGAACCCGATCCGCGGGGGTCTTGTGTCCTGATGGCCAATCAGCAGCCCGTTTATCTGGCTCACCTGATTCAAGCCCATGCCTGACTCGGTGAGGAGAACAGTCAGATGTGTGACGAGGTCATCCCTGAGCCCATAATCCACGAATCCCTCGACCAGCCCGGAGAGAAGCTCAAGCTGGGGGTCGCTGATGGTCTCCACCTGCTGGAAATGCTTCCTCCATGTCCCCGTCACGTCCTCGATGACCAGCGCGGTCTCGGCGTAGCCCTTGAGGTTCTGGTAGCCCAGGTAGAACGCCCCGCATATGAGGAGCCACTCGGCCACAGTGATGAACTG
>CAYLJH010000158.1:0-5170 GCA_964383685.1 uncultured Candidatus Bathyarchaeia archaeon
CGAGATCAATCTGGACGAGGAGAGCGTACCGGCCGAGATACTTGAAAAGATCAACGTAACAATGGACGACTTCGAGGACAGCCTCAAGGAGGTACCCCCCAGCAGCATGAGGGAGGTACTGGTGGAGTCACCCAACGTCCACTGGGACGACGTGGGCGGAATGGAAGATACCAAGCAGGAACTGAAGGAGGCCATAGAGTGGCCACTAAAGTACCGTGAGATCTTTGAGCACGCCGATGTCAAGCCACCAAAGGGCATAATGCTCTACGGACCACCTGGAACGGGCAAGACCCTGATAGCCAAGGCAGTTGCCACCGAGTCCGAGGTGAACTTTATCAGCGTCAAGGGCCCCGAGCTGCTCAGCAAGTGGGTGGGAGAGTCCGAGAAAGGGGTCAGGGAGATATTCAGGAAGGCCAGGCAGGCCGCGCCCTGTATAATCTTCTTCGACGAGATCGACAGCATCGTGCCGCCAAGGGGCAAGGACCTGGGGACCAACGTCACTGGAAGGGTCGTCAGCCAGATACTCACAGAGCTGGACGGTTTGAACAGCCTCAAGGACGTTGTAGTCATAGCGGCCACGAACAGGGTGGACATGGTTGACCCAGCACTCATGAGGCCGGGGAGGATCGACAGGATACTGTACATCCCCAACCCCGACCTGGAGGCTAGGAAGGCAATCATGGACATCCACACAAGGGGAAAGCCACTGGCCGATGACGTTGACCTGGACAAGCTGGCAGAGCTCATGGAGGGCTACAGCGGGGCGGACATCGCCGCGACCTGCGGCGCTGCGAGCCAGTCTGCTATCCACGATCACCTGATGAAGTACAAGGACCCCGTCGAGGCAAGCGAGCACAAGGACGAGGTCATGGTCAAGATGGAGCACTTTAGCAAGGCTTTCGAGAAGGTAAAGTCCAGCAGCTACCAGAAGGCCACCATCTACTGGGACCAGGAGAAAAACTCCCCCAATAACGTCATCGCCTAATCCAAAAAGCAGGGATTGAGCCGGATGGCTCGTCCGTATTTTTCTTAGAGTTTTGACAGGGCTTCAACCACTCTGTCCATCGCCTCGTTCATCAACGACTCGCTTGTGGCGATGTTGATCCTCATATGTCCCTTGCCTTTCTCACCGTACCCCTTGCCCGATGAGATGGCTACCCTCGCCTCCTTGAGGATGTACTCCTGGAGCTCGTCGCTGGTGAGACCGAGGTTGAACTTGGGGAACGGGACGTATGTGCCTTCAAGCTCAGGGAACTCGACGCCGGGGATAGATCCAAGACGTTTGGAGCATATCTCTCGGGTCTTGTGCAGGTGGTCCATCATCCCCTTCCTCCAGTAGTCCATCTCTTTACTGACCATCACCTTGGCCGCAGCTCGGCCCAGTGTTGATGTGCCTCTCTGAATTCCCGTCGCTTGCTTCTGCATGGTTTCAAGCATCTCCTTGTTGGTCGTGGTCATATACCCGATCTGGAGCCCTGCCACGCCGAAGGTCTTGCTGAATCCCCAGCTAGACAGGGTGAGGTCAGAGACCTCTGGGTTCAGGCTTGCGATGGAGATGTGTTTGTTACCCTTGAACACGATGTCCTCCCAGAGCTCGTCAACCATGATGTTGATCTTCCCATCAACGGCGATATCCGCCACCGCCTTCAATTCCTCCTTGGTCATGACGCGCCCCGCCGGGTTGTGGGGGTTGCACAGGTAGATGAGTTTGGTTCGGGGCGTAATTATCTCCTTGAGTGCCTCTGTGTCAAACTTGTAACCATCCTCCCTGTCAAGCACCCAAGAAACGGGCTTTGCCTCTGCTGCAGGGAGCACAGCTGTGAACGCATGGTAGGTGGGGTCATTTACGATCACCTCATCGCCTGACTTGCAGGCGTACTTGACTCCCAGCCAGATGCTGGGATCAACGCCCTGGATGAGCATCACGTCATCCGCATCAACGGGTATCTTGTTGAAGTCACTGATCTTACCGGCCATTGCCTCACGGGTGGACTTTGTCCGCGTTATAGTACATGTCCATCTCGTCCACGGAGTCGTGTAACGCCCTCTTGATCTCAGATGCGATGGGCACGTCTGGTGCGGCTATCCACATTGGGATAACGTCACCGGGGTATATGTCCCATTTCAGGTTAGGTATGGAACGCATCAGCTCCGCGGTGGCTGAATTGAAGATGTTTTCTTTTGACAAGGCAAACAAAGGTCATTTTCCGGGTATTAGAAACTATTGAGGGCACAACGGCTTACCCAGATACCTATATTAACTGTCTTTTGGTCATAACAGGCGGGTACGCACTTTGCCGATGAGACAGCCGATAGTATGCATGCTGGGTCACGTTGACACAGGAAAGACAAGCCTCCTCGACAAGATCAGGGGAACAGCAGTTCAGATGAGGGAGGCAGGCGGTCTCACCCAGCAGATAGGTGCCAGCTACTTCCCGTTCGACACACTTGTGGCCATCGTTCAGAAGCTGATGCAGAACGTCAACCTCAGCGTCAAGGTGCCGGGTCTCCTCGTTGTGGACACACCGGGTCACGAGGCGTTCGCCAACCTAAGGACTAGGGGTGGGAGCGTGGCCGATATCGCCATACTGGTTGTTGACGCCATGCACGGCTTTGAGAACCAGACATTCGAGTCACTACAGATACTGAAATCAAGAAAAGTGCCGTTCATCATCGCGGCAAACAAGATAGACAGGGTCGCGGGCTGGAAATCAGAGGAGAACAGGCCCTTCATGAAGGCGTACAAAGCCCAGAACAAGTGGGTCAAGGAGGACCTCGATAACAGGCTGTACAACATGATGGGCACCCTCAGCAGGGAGGGGATGGCAAGTGACAGGTTCGACAAGGTACGTGATTTCACCAAGAATATCGCCATAGTACCCGTAAGCGCCAAGACCGGCGAGGGGATAGGGGAGTTATTGATGGTTCTCATCGGACTCACCCAGCAGTTCCTGGAACAGAAGCTCCAGGTCACCGATGGGCTGGCCAAGGGCACTGTACTTGAAGTCAAGGAAGATGTGGGTCTGGGCACAACGATCAACGCCATCATCTACGACGGCACGCTACACGCCGATGACACTATAGTCATAGGCGGCAGGGAAGGCCCCATAGCCACAAAGATAAGGGCCATACTTACCCCACAGCCCCTGGAAGAGATCAGGGACTCGAAAAAACAGTTCATCGCAATCCAGGAGGCCCATGCGGCAGCTGGTATCAAGATCGCCGCACCCAACATCGATGACGCGATACCCGGGGCACCCCTATTAGCCATTGGGGAAGGCATGACCCTTGAAGAGGCCATGGAGGCGGTCGCCTCAGAGATGGAGCAGCTCAAGGTCCAGACGGAGAAGACAGGCATCATGGTCAAGACCGACACCCTCGGCAGCCTGGAAGCCCTCGTTGACAGCCTCAGGGCGAAGGACATCCCCATCAGGACAGCTGATATCGGGGACGTAAGCCGGAGGGATGTCATGGAGGCCCTCAGCGTCAAGTACGAGGACCAGTTCCTCGGCGCCATACTGGCGTTCAACGTCAAGATCCTCCCAGACGCAGAGACTGAGGCAAGGGACCAGAAGGTCCCCATATTCTGGAACGATATCATCTACAACCTCATGGACGAGTACATCAGGTGGGTCGAGGAGGAGAGGGAGGCACAGGAGAGGAAGGAATTCGACACCCTTGTCAAGCCCGGTAAATTCGAGATCATGGAGGGCTACATCTTCCGACGGGCCAAGCCCAGTATCTTCGGTGCCATCGTGTTGGCGGGTCAATTAACCCCGCGAGTTCAATGTATTAACCAGGAGGGCGAGAAACTTGGCAGGATCAGCCAGATTCAGGAAGGCGGAAAGGCGATTCCGTTGGCCGAGGAGGGAAAAGAGGTGGCCGTGGCCATGCCCCAACCCATCGTAGGTAGACATATAAAAGAGCGCGATGTTTTGTTCGTAGACATTCCAGAGAAACATGCCAAGCTCTTGCGCACAAAGTACGCTGGAAGGCTGACTGAGAGCGCAAACGACGCCCTCAGGGAGCTGGTTCAGCTGAAACGCAAGAAGGACATGCTCTGGGCAATATAGGAGAAAAAGAAAAATGCCAATACTCATCGTCTCAGACCCAAACGGGACAAGCCAGAGGGTAGAGATTGAAGACGCCCAGCTGAGGCCCCTCGTCGGTACAAGGATCGGTATGACCATCGACGGCACATTCGCGGGTATGCAGGGATACAAACTCAAACTAACAGGCGGAACGGACAAGGACGGGATCCCAATGAGGCCCGACGTCCACGGAAGCGCCAAGGCACGCATCGTCCTGAGCGGCGGTGTCGGCTACAAGCCAACGGACAAAGGTATGAAGAAGAGGAAGGTCGTCAGGGGCAACACGGTGAGCCAAGAGACCACATTCCTGAACTTTGCTATAGTAGAGGCTCCAAAGAAGAAAGCAGATCCGGAGCCCGAACCCGAGGTAGAGCCAGAGGCTCCTGCCGAGGAATCTGAGGAATAAAAACCTCTTTCTATCCAGAAACTAATTGTTTGAAGTCTTCCTCGCCCTCACTGTACCCGCTTGCGATGATGACGTCGCCTGGGAACAGCTTGGTCGATGGTTTTGGCCTTATCCAGAGTGGCCCTCTGCGAATGGCAAGCACCCACATACCGGTCTCGTCGGCTATCTCTGCATCCTTCAGTGTCTTGCCAGCGATTGACGAGTTCTCGCCCACAACGGCACGCTCAACGGTTTCCTCTGCGTCCTGGATCACCATCTGAAGGACTCTATGCGGCTCCTCGCCTCTTAGGACTACCTCGGCTATCTCAGCCGCGGCATCAGCTATCCTCTCTGTGACATTGCCCATCCTTATGATACCCAGTAGGTCTTCGGGCTTAGTCTCCTCCTCTGTACGTGAGAGCACCCTTTTCTGGAACGAGAGGTGAAGTTCGTCCATCTGCTCCTCCAGCATCATGACCTCGTCCGCGAGGAAGCTGCTGTTGAGAAGCAGGGCACTGTAAGCCAGATCCATCATCATCTCGCTGGTGTCCTTCAGCGTCACCAAGTCCTCGGTGATCCGCTCCCAGTGAGCGCGGTCGGCGCTACTCAAGGTGGTCAACCTCTGCCCGTGCCGCCTTTACCAGGCTCTCCAAGCCGTCCTTGGTTCCCCTCGCGACAACAAAATCGCCTGGCA
>CAYLJH010000159.1:0-5146 GCA_964383685.1 uncultured Candidatus Bathyarchaeia archaeon
AGATCAGGCAGGACACCGCCGTCTTCCTCACCCCCATGCTTGAACACCAGATAATCAACGTGGGAAACTCACCATTGCGCTACGTCGTGCTAATGACCCCGGGAGGGCTGGCACCTGACGGCGACCTGTCATGGTCAGTCATCTCACAACGGGGCGTGGTGGTGGAGAAGCCACAGATCGGGGCAGGCCAGGCCACTACCAGGGTCTTCGACGAGCACTCAAACCCCAGCAAGGACGAGGGGCTTCACCTGAGGATCAGGGACATCATGCTGAGGCGGCCGCAAAAGTTCAGCAACGCCGAGGTGGTCACAATCCAGCCGGGGAGGAGCACCCGCCCACACACCCACCACGACTCCGAGGAGAACTACTACATCCTTGTCGGCGATGGCATATTCCACTGGGACGACGAGGACATCCCGTGCAAGTCAGGGGAATGCGTCAGCTACCCTGTCGGGGTCAAGAGGTACGTCGAGAACACGGGCTCGTACCCGCTGTCCTACCTTTGTTTCTCGGCCTACACTGACTGAGTCTTCCTCAGTCTGGATAGCCTCTGTCTTATCCATTCCCTGTCGATCTCTGTCCCGTTGAGCACGCCGTTGGGGAAGAAGAACAGGGCGATTACCAGGAAAACGATGGGGTAGATTCCTGTCCACAGAAGGGCATCCATACCAAATAACCAGAAAAGGGCGGTGCTCAGCACCTTCTGTGAGACCGCGACGAACACGCCCCCCACTATCGCGCCGTTGATGCTGTCCAGCCCCCCAAGGATCGAGCCGGTCATCACGCTAACCAGCAGGGCATCAGCGCCCGTGGGCGTCATGCCCTTGTTGAGGACGAAGATGGAGCCAGCAAGTGCGGCCAATCCGCCTGATATGAACCACGAGACGCAGTGGACCCTGAAGGAGTTGATTCCCATGACCTCAGCAAGCCCCTCGTTCTCTGCCGTTGCCCTCAGGGAGATGCCTGTCTTGGTCCTTGTCAGGAACACGTACATGGAGACCGCCACCAGGATGCTGGTCCCCAGCCCGACGTACACTATTCCGGGGTTACCGTTCAGGTAGAAATCGTAGCCGCTCAGGTTGTACGCCTGCGTCGGGGCCCTGCCCCTGGCCGACCAGTAGCTGAAGACCCAGCTGAGGCCGCCAAGGACCGTGGCTATTGCAAGGCTGCTGAATGTGAGTACAACCTCCTGGTACCCGCCGTGCCTCTTGATGGGCCTGACGATGGCGACGTAGATGAAGATCCCGAAGAGGCCGCCGACGAGGAACGAGAACGGCCACGTATCGTATGGGTTGAACCTGTGGAACCTCCTGAGGTAGAACGAGACCACCGCCCCTATGATGGCGTAGCTGGTGTGGGCAAGGTTGGGGAAGCCCTCCACCATGTACGTGAACGTGAACCCGATGCACAGCATGGCCATGAGGCTGGCCGCGATGATGTCATCAGAGCCAAGGTTGAACGCTATCCCTGCGAGGTACAGGACAACAAACCCAGCCAGCCAGATAACGCCCCTCTCAAGTCTCTCGTACTCCATCATTTCACCTCAAATGTACTGAAGGATCGAGTCCGGCCTCGATCTCTTGATCTTCTCGTACCTGTCGCACATCCACCAGAGCACCGCCAGCCCCGCTACCCAAAAGAGCAACGTCGGGAACATGGGAAGCACCGGCGTCCTGTTCATACCTGGCAGCTTCAGCCCGTAAAGCCAGAGGTGGGCCAGGTAGAAGAACAGCGGGCTCCTGCCATAGGTCAACAGCACCCCCGTCAATCCCTCCCTGAAGCCCGGCCTCTCCTGCAGCCTCATCCCGATGTACATCATTATACACATGCCACCCAGTGTCCACAGAAGGAACGCGATGCTTGGCGGGTACTTGCTCACGTACATCCAGTCGATTATACTCTCCGTCAAGGTCTTGGGCATGTCCCACACCCGCCCGGTGGTGTCCACCCACTGGGTCCCCTCCCTGAGCAACAGGTTCCCATAACCGTTGTTCCAGCGGACAAGGAAGAAAGCGACGATTGAGCCCAGCCCAGTGTAGAGCAGAGGCTTCTTCAGGTCCATTACCTCCTCCTGGCTCAGGCCGTTCAGGAACGTGCCGAAGACCCATCCCAGCCCCATGACCCCTATCCACGGGATGATGGGGTATAGTCCAGAGAATGGCATCCTGAGACTGTTGGGCTCGTGGATGATGACCCTGAGGTACCAGCCCCAGTCAGGGGTCGACGGGATGAAGCGCAGGTCAAGGAACTCCTGGAAAAGTATCGTGAACAGGCTCAGCCCCAGTATCACCCTGGTAGGCAGAAGCCTGGCGATGCTGAATATGATGAGCAGTACCCCGATGCACGCGATGACCCCGAAATAGAACTGGGACGCGCCGAATGCCGGTATGACGCTGAAGTACATGAGGAGCAGCAGTATCAGCCCCCTCGTGGCCAGCCTCTTGCTGATGCTGAGCTGCGACTCGCCCCTTGATGCCCTCCTCGCCGTTGATATCGCCAGAACTGTCGCGGCCAGGAAGATGAACGTGGGCGCGCAGTAGTGGCTAACGTACCGGGCCAGCCACCACTTCAGGTTGAGGAAGGCCGGCTTGTTCCCTAGCACCCCCTCGCCGCCCCGGTGGAACCTGTTCCAGAAACCTGAGACGTGGTCCCATGCCATTATGGCCATTACTATCCCCCTGGCAAAGTCTATGAACTGTAACCTGCCTGATGATCTTGATCCCACGCTTCAACCCCTGTGTTCTATCAAATTTGTTGGATGGATTGTTAATACCTTCGACCGATGGATACTGACAAGGATGGATCATTCAGTGTTTTAGGGCTTGGTCCGTGGTCCAGATGAAAAATACTTCACCATCTTTTAAGTTAAATTACAACAAATGACATGCAATAAAATCTCAATTGAATAAATTTTAATAGTTTGGTTGCACACTTTCCACTTGGTAAGGTGGGGGTGCACACTTGCTAAACGTAATGGTAGTAGACAGAGAGAGTGATGTCCTTGGACTTTTTGAGACAATTCTTACATTAATGGGGCACAGCGTCAGGACCCAAGAATTCCTCAGCGACAAGGCCGACAGCGAAGAATATGATTTGATAATCCTTGACATGGAGTCGTATCAACTAAAAAAGGGGCCCCTGCTCGACGCGTACACGTGCAGAAAGCTGTGTGCCTCGTCGATATGGGATGAATCACGTCTCCCTCCTGAGATCAAGATCGAGTACGATTATTTCCTCCAGAAGCCCTTCAAACTTGAATCCCTGAAACAAATCCTCAACTCGGTCAAGCGCCTCAGTCCCCAACCAGGTTCCTGAGCCCTAGCCCGTCAGCAATCTTCCGGGTCTCATCAATCTCGTCAACGTTCAGGCCCCTTGCCAGCTCGGGGCGCTCATTCGCGCGCCACTCGGGCCTGTACTGGAACATGAGGTTCACCCTTGTCATGGGTCCCAGCTCGTCGTGTATCCACTGGAGTATGGGCCGGGTGCAGCACTCGTTGTGGCCTGGGAGCACCAGCACCCTGATGATTAGCTCCCCGTGCTCCTTGGCCCAGAGGTGGCTGCGGGTCGCTGCCTCCCAGTAGCCCGGGGCGTCGCTGATCTCCGAGGCACATTGATTGTTCCCGTACTTGAAATCCAGCAGGTAGAGGTCGATGAACCCCGCCAGGAGCTTTGCCACCTCCAGGCTGTGGTAGCCGTTGCTGTTCCAAACCGTGGCGATGCGATCCCGTACGCTCCTGAACGTCTCAAGCCAGTGCCACAGGTACGGCGTTGGGTCGCCGCCCACCATGTTCAGGTTCCTGCATCCAGCCCTCGCCAGCTCCCTCACCTGAAGCGCCATCATCTCGGGCGTGAGCGATGTGCCGCCGCTGCCCCATTGGCTGATGTCAAAGTTCTGGCAGTGGATGCACCTGATGCTGCAGCCGCCGGTGAACACGGTCCCGGAGGGAACCAGTTCGGGCTCCTCGCCCATGTGGGGGAACGCAGAGAACATGGAGAAATTCCTCCCGGCCCCGCAGTAGCCCCTCTGCCCGTGGATTCTATCAACGCCGCAGTCTCTCTCGCAGAAGCTGCAGTCGCGCATGATCCTGTGGGCGATGAGGGTCTTGAGGGCAAGGAACGAGCGAACCGCCGCCTTTGGCTTCTTCTTGGTCCCATCCTGTGCCTCTTTGAAGTCCCCAAGCATGGCGTCGTGGACCTCCCACAGGCGCTCCGTTGAGTCCCCCCTGCTGTACCTGCACTCGTACGAGTCGGCGATCATGAACTTGGGGTAAGCCTTCTTCCTGACAACGTCAACGTACCGGGGGAGCTCCTCCTTGACACCCTGCTCATCGAGGATTCCGTCGGCGTTTGGCCTGGTTACCCACATCAGTTGACAGTCTGGCTCACAATTTAACAAGTATTCGGATGGGAACTGTTTATTTGGAACAGCGGATGAAGCCCTGTTATGGAGTCAAGGTTCTACGAGGAGACAGCGAACGGCGTCCGCTGCACAATCTGCCCCCACCTGTGTGTTACCCAGGACGGTAAACGCGGCGTCTGCATGACCAAGGAGAACCAGGGCGGCAAGATCATCAGCCTCACCTACGGCCAGTTATCGTCCCTTGCCATAGACCCCATCGAGAAGAAGCCCCTGGCACACTTCTACCCCGGCTCCATGGCGATGAGCATAAGCAGCATCGGCTGCAACTTTGTATGCCCCTGGTGCCAGAACAGCGGCCTCAGCACCAGCCTCATCGACGACGTGAGCACCAGGTTCATGCACCCAGAGGAGGTTGTGGAGATAGCCATGGCCCAGGACTGCACCAGCATCGCGTACACCTACAACGAGCCCCTCATCAACCTCAACTACGTCGAGGACACGGCAAGGTTCGCCCGTGACAGCGAGATCAAGAACGTCCTCGTCACCAACGGGTTCACCCACCTTCCCAGCTTCAAGCGTGTGATCGACGTCATTGACGCCGCCAACGTTGACTGGAAGGGCTGGAACGAGGATTTCTACAAAAAGCACTGCGGCGGCCACCTCCAGGACGTGATTGACGCCACCCAGCTGATGCACGACAGCGGCGTCCACATCGAGGTAACTTTCCTCATAATCCCCCAGACCAACGACGGCGAGGACGAGATCAGGGGGATGTCCGAGTACATC
>CAYLJH010000160.1:0-5126 GCA_964383685.1 uncultured Candidatus Bathyarchaeia archaeon
TGTGCTCCACCTCATCGAACAGCTCCAGCGTGACATCGCCGCCAGCCTTCTCCAGTGCCGCGGCCAGCATCTTGGCGCTGGTGTCCGGAGGTATGTTCACGTCCTTCGCGCCGTGGTAGATGATTGTCCTCGGCAGGCTCGTTCCCTTCTCCAGTGCCTGAAGCCCCGGCATGGGGTCGTATTTGATGATGCGCTTGATGGCCTCATCATCCGGTGTGTCCTCTGGGACCCCGTACGCCTTCAGCAGGACACCCTTGAACTTCTGCTCCCTGATCACGGACGACAGGTTCGCCACGGCCTGCATCACCGCAACTGCTTTGACCTTCCCTGCATATGGACCAAGGACGCTGTTCCAGATCAGGGCTCCACCGAGCCCCCCTCCCATAAATCCTATACGGCTGGTATCAACACCCGCTACCCCCTCAAGATACTTCAGCAGCGCGGCATTGGCCTCGACGCTGCATGGGTTCCCCCAGTGGTTCCCGCATGCGTGGGTGCCAGCCACGACGCAGCCCGAGCCATCCATTGCGGCCCTCAGGTAAGCTGCCTTGCTGGGCGTGTCCACCCAATCGGACTCCCCCTCCCTGACATAGCCCCCGGCACCATGGTGGTGTATCAGCACGGGTGCGGGCTTTCCCGGTTCAAACCCCGTCGGCGTCCAGATGTAGCACCACTCGCCACCTGCCTTGAAGTAACGTTTCTGCTCTCCCTTCTCCAGTTTCATGGTTAATCCTCACCGTTAGATACTAAAAACATCTCTGAGGCAACCTTGAAAAAAGGCGGTGCAGGCATCTATGCCATGTCAGACATTTTCGAGCAATATATGATCCGGGACATGCTGGTTAGGAACCGCTTCATGAGGAGCGCGACCACCAGCGCCTTCTCGGACGAGAACGGCATAGTCAACGACACAATCATCAAGCACTACGAGAAGATGAGCAAGGGAGAGTGCGGCCTCATAATCAAGGGCCACCTGTACATCCTGGACAGCGGCAAGGCCCACGACGGCATGGCGGGCCTCAGCAACGACGCCCAGGTACCCATGCTGAAGAAGCTCACCGACGCGGTGCACCAGCACGACGGCCACATCGTGGCACAGATCAACCACGGCGGCGTGATCCACGCGCCCGACAGGGCAGGGCCCAGCGTGTACGGCGAGGACGACTGGACCGCTAGGGCGTTCACAGTGGACGAGATTGAGGCGATAATAGAGGGCTACGGGGACGCAGCCGAGCGCGCCATGCAGGCTGGCTTCGACGCGGTCCAGATCCACGGTGCCCACGGCTACCTAATCAACCAGTTCCTCAGCAAGCACGTCAACAAGCGCGAGGACAAGTGGGGAGGGAGCCTAGAGAACAGGATGAGGCTCCTGATTGATGTCTATGACGAGGTTCGTGGAAGGCTGGGGAACGCCCCGGTTATGCTCAAGATGAACAGCGACGACTTCAGCGAGGACGGCGTCACCATCGAGGAGGCAGCCATCGTCGCAAAGGCGATCGCGGCCAAGGGAATCGACCTCATCGAGGTGAGCGGAGGAGGAAGGGGAAGGCAAGCGGACCTGAGGGCAAGGGCGAAGCACCCGGACTACCCGGACCTGGACTTTGCGGGACACGCGATCAAGATGAGGGAGGCCACCAAGCCCACGCCAATGGGGCTCGTCCACGGCTACACCAACCTGGAGACCATGGAGAAGACTATCGAGGCAGACCTCACCGACATGGTGAGCATGAGCAGGCCATTCATCAGGGAGCCGGGACTCGTCAAGAGGCTCAAGGCAGGCGCAAAGGAGACCACGTGCATCCGTTGCGATGCGTGCAGGGCCAACTTTGGCGTCGCTATGATGCAGTGTCTTCTTGAGTGATCCCCAACACTTTCTTTATGTCAGTCCAGAGGTTGATTAGCCTCTGCTTATCAATCCCTCCTGGCCCGGTGACCCCGTTGGGGAAGACGAAGAGCGCAAAGATCAGGAACCCGAGGGGAAACAGCCCCTGCCAGTTCATTATCGCGAGACCGAACAGGTTGTAGAAAATCGTGTTCAGCGTCTTCTGGGCCAACGCAACGAAAAGTCCGCCGATGATGGCCCCGTATATGTTGTATACGCCCCCCATGATCGCGCCGCTCATCACGGAGATAATCATACCGTCGGCCCCGCCACTCGCGCCGCCGCCGTGGATAGTCATGATGCTGCCCACGAGGGAAGCCAGAGCCCCTGAGATAAACCAGCTGGCGTAGTGGGCATAGTGGGTGTTGACACCGATGGTCGCCGCTAGGTCAGGGTTCTCCGCCACGGCCCTGAGGCTCAGCCCGATCTTGTTCTGGGTGAGGAAGTACCTGAGCCCGATGACGAGCAGGATACAAGCGGCCGTGCTCATTATCGCGATCCCTGGGATGCCGTTGTAGCTGAAATCGTAGCCCGCCAGGTTGTACCCCTTGGCAGCCTCGCCGCCCCAGTACCTGGACCAGTAGTTGAAGATCAGGTAGAAGAAGGGCAGGACCTGCGCGATCATGATGAAAGTGAGGGTCAGGGTTATGTCCTGGTAGCCACCGTGCCGCCTGATGGGCCTGACAATGCCCGCGTACATGAGCACGCCGAAGAGGCCGCCGACCAGGGCGGCAAACGGCCACGTATCATACGGGTTGAAGTCATAGAACCTGGTCAGGTAGAAGCTCACGAGGGAACCCAACCCCGCGTAGCTGGTGTGGGCAAAGTTAGGGAAGCCCTCCATCATGAACGTGAAGCTGAACCCCACCGTGAGCATGATCATCAAAGCCACGTTGATGAGGGTGTCAACGTCAAACGGCAGCTTAACGGAGCCCTCGGACCGGGGCCTCTGGCCTGGGTAGTGGTCCGTGTTGGTGGCTCTGGTGTGGTTGAATATGCGGAAAAGCTCGGTGCGGTTGTAGTCGATGTCTTGCTCAACGATCAACGTGAGGGTCCTGGCGCTGTTGGTGCAGTTCCAGTATCCGACGTAGCCCGTGCGGTTGCCTGACTCGCTGATCCTGTCGAAATCGCTGTATAGCATGAAATGCTCGTGGACCGACTCGTTGAAGGTCTCCCCGAAGCTGTAAACGGCGTCAACCTCTGACCGGTTGTAGCCCACGTATGCAGCGTCGCCCAGGTCCATAGGCTGCATGTCGTCCCACGAGAACGCGATGTTCGGCAGGTGGGTCTCGTTCTCGTACCTGACCCTGAAGGAGTGGCCTTCCTCGTAGCTGAGCCTGCGGTCACCCAGCTTGCTGTAGTTGAACCTCATCCCAGCGTCGCCCTCGAAGTTGACGCCAGCACGGTTGTACCACTGGGTATCTTCCTCCACAACCTCGAAGGCCAGGGGGTTCATTACCTGATTCGCGGCGGTGATGAGCAGCACTGCCCCCAGGATGGCGATGAACATGTTGCGGCTGATCTTGTCCCCCATAACATCACCCTATATGTACTGGAGCACCGACCCCCGGTGCTTCCTCTTCAAAACCTCGTACCGCTTGCACAGCTCGTACAGCGCCCACAGGCCCAACACCCAGAGCCCCAGCGTCGGGGTCAACGGCATGTAGAACAGCCCATCTACCCCAGGCAGCCTTAGCCTGTACAGCCACAGGTGCGTCAGGTAGAAGAACAGCGGGACCCTCCCGAACTGGTTGAGCACCCCGGTGAGCCCCTCGTTAAAGTCCGACCTGTCCTGGTGCTTCAACGCATAGGACATGAACAGGCACATGCCCCCGAGGGTCCACAGGAGGAACGCCTGGCTGGGCGGGTACTTGCTCACGTACAGCCAGTCAACTAGGCTCCAGCCCTGCCTCGGCAGCAGGTTACCGTAGCCGTTGATTCCCCTTACGATAATGAATAACCCGATTGATGCCAGACCGATCTTCCTCAGCGGTACCTCCAATCCCCTGACCTGCTCCGGTGTGTACCCGCTGAGGACTGACCCGAAGACCCAACCCAACCCCATGACGCCCAGCCATGGCAGTATGGGGTACAGCCCTACCCACGGCCTCATCTCAAAGTTTGGCTCGTGGAGTATCACCCTCAGGTAGTGGCCCCATGCCACGTCGTTGGGTATGAAGTCCAGGTTGATGAAGTTGTGGTTGAACACGATGAACAGGCTCAGGGCCAGTATGAGCCAGTTAGGCATCCTCCTGGCGACACTGAATATGATGAAGCTGAGGCCGATGCTGGCGATGACGCCGAAATAAGCCCAGGGCGTCCCGAACGCGGGCGACACGATCAAGACCTCAGCCACAAGTAATACGACGCCCCTGATGACCATCCTGCCGCTGATACCCAGCTGGGTCTCGCCCCTGGCCACGCGCCTGATGGTCGAGATGGCCAGCACGGTCCCCGCCAGGAATATGAACGTGGGGGCGCAGTAGTGGCTTACGAACCGAACAAGGAACCAGGTGGTGTTCAGGAAGGGTCGCATAGCTCCCTGTACTCCCTCGCTTCCCTGGTGGAACTGGTTCCAGAACCCCGAGACGTGGTCCCAGGCCATGATAGCCATCACAAGCCCTCGGGGGAAGTCTAGGAAATGGAGCCTGCCTGATGTTTTGGTGCCCGAGGAAGCCATGAACAGTATCCACTGAAAAGTTATATGAGGTTTTACAGGGTTAGATCATCCTAAATCATGAACAAGTAGGGAAAGAGGATGGGTGCTAGACCGTCTCCCTGTCCGCTATCGCCAGCACCTCGTCAAGCACCGCGATCCCCTCATCGATCTCCGCCTCGGTGACGATGAGTGGGGGAGCCACGATGAAGTGGTTGATGATGTTCACAAGGTAAACGCCCTTCTCCATGGCCGCCGCGCTCATCTTCTTCTGTATCGTGGGCAGGAACTTTTCCTTCCGCGTCGCGAACGGCTCCTTGGTCTCCCTGTCCTTGACGAGCTCAACGCCTGGGGGAAGGCGGATGTCCGGGGTCATGATTTTGACGGTTTCCGGGTCCTCGAGGTCGTCCTGCTTGAGCTGGATGAGGCCGTAGACCCGCTGATCACCCCGCGCCAGGCGGGTCATGATGTCGGTGGGACCGGTGGCGGTGATCGTCCGGGTCACGACGGAGAGCGGCGTACCGTCGCGCGTGACGGGGCGGAGCGGCTTCTCCAGGGCGTCGCCGGCGGCTTCGGCGCCTCAATGAA
>CAYLJH010000161.1:0-1487 GCA_964383685.1 uncultured Candidatus Bathyarchaeia archaeon
GCTGGGCCACCTGCTGGACAGGGACCTGGATGTCCTCAGCGGCGGAGAGCTGCAGAGGGTAGCCATCGCCACCGCCATAATCAGGGACGCATCTGTCTACCTCTTCGACGAGCCAAGCAGCTTCTTGGATGTCTACCAGAGGACAAAGGCGGCGCGCATCATCAGGGGCCTGGCGGCGGATGACAGGATGGTTATAGCCGCCGAGCACGACCTGGCGGTCCTTGACTACATGAGCGACGAGATTTTCATCCTCTACGGTGAGCCCGATGTCTACGGCATCGTGTCAAACATCCACAGCGTCAGGGAGGGCATCAACATCTACATCAGGGGGTACATCCCCGACGAGAACGTCAGGTTCAGGCAGACACCCATCGTATTCCACGAGAAGCCGCCCCAGGAGAGGCAGTCCAAGACGTACAACATCCTTGAGTGGACCGACATGGTGATGCAGTACGACGGCTTCAGGCTTGAGGTCGATGCGGGAGGCATCGGCATGGGCGAGGTCGTGGGCATCCTGGGCATGAACGGCATCGGCAAGACCACTTTCGTCAAGATGCTGGCAGGGGTAGAGACCCCCACGGAGGGCGGCGTCACAAACCCGGCAATCAACGTCAGCTACAAGCCACAGTACATCAGCAGCGCGGGGACCACGGGCACCGCAGAGGAGGTCCTCAGGAAGGCAGCGGGGACTGACTACGTCGAGGCTTGGTACAGGACCGAGATCATCGAGCCCCTCCACGTCAAGCGGATGCTGGAAAAGGACGTGAGCATCCTCAGCGGCGGAGAGCTGCAGCGCATCGCCATCGCCGAGTGCCTCAGCAGGAAGGCTGACATATTCCTCCTTGACGAGCCATCGGCCTACTTGGACGTAGAGGAGAGGCTGGCGGTAGCCAAGGCCATCAGGAGGATCACAAAGATGAGGGGCGTCACGGCCTTCGTCGTCGAGCACGACATAGTCACGCAGGACTTTATCGCCGACAAGATCATGGTATTCGACGGCGTGTCAGGCAGCTACGGCCACGCCGGCAACCCGCTGAGCCTCCAGGACGGCATGAACGAGTTCCTCAGGCAGATGAACGTCACGTTCCGCAGGGACGGCGACACCAAGAGGCCCAGGGTCAACAAGCCGGACAGCAGGCTGGATAAAGACCAGAAGAAAAAGGGGCGCTATTACTACAACTAGCTTTTTTCTAGTTTTGAGTGTAGTAGCGTCATCAGCATCTTATCTTTCACGAATTTTCTTGTGGTATCAAAACCGCTGTCCAGGTACATTGCACCGATTATCGCTTCAAGTGTATCGGCGAGGACCTTGTTCTCCTCTGGACCGCTGAGGGCCCTATCACCGCTGGACATCAATATGTTTTCTTTTATCCCTAGTTTTCGTGCTATCAATGCGAGCGTGTCGTTTTTCTCGATTTCTGATCTGATTTCAGTCATTTTGCTTTCAGGGTCATCAAACTGACTGTACAAGTGGTCACTTAGTATCA
>CAYLJH010000161.1:1497-5102 GCA_964383685.1 uncultured Candidatus Bathyarchaeia archaeon
ATCAGCTTCAACACGCTATCGCCAAGATACTCCATCCTCTCATTATCCTCTCTCTCAAGTTCGGGGTATTCGTTCTTGTATGATGATCGAGTTATGGCGATCATGATCTGTTTTTCAGTCTTAAAACTGAAATCAAGTTTTTTCTTAAGCGCCTTTATCTGGTCTAATATTATTTCCTTGGACTCTTGACGAACCATACACTCGATTTGTCTGAACTAGTTATTAAATTATAGAAGTGAAACTTAGTGGGCGTTGAGCAGCAGCGCGATTAGCGCCACCGCTATCCCCGAGACCACCATCTTGGCCCCGCTGTAGATTACGTTTTCACCGCTTATGGTGCCCAGGTACACGCCCAGTGCGAACAGGGTCATCAGGCTGGCCACGCTTGACGTGATGAACATTGTCTGGATCGGCAGGCTTGGCATCAGGAACGGGATCACCGCTGGAATCGAGGCCAGGAACGGCGCGGAGCCGTCCACGAAGGCCGCGAACAGTGACACGAACCTGCCAGCTTTGCCGTAGATTGTATCGTCCAGGTCAACCAGCATGGCATCCTCAAGCTCGTTGAGGCTGTGGTTCCTCTCGGCGCTCTCGGTCATGTACGTGCCGCTGAACCCGGAGACCATCATTGCCACGCCGCTTGTCAGTATCACGCTGATAACCGATGCAGGTGTGGTGATGCCGCTGAGCCACGAGCCCATGACGACGCCCAGGCTTGTCATCGCGCCGTCGAACGCATTCATGGCAAAGTAACGCCTGATAATCTTCTGCGCGCCGGTGACCCGCAGGTATGTGCTGACGCTGTCTAACCAATCTTTGATTACTCTGGTCAACCCGTTGACGTGTTGGCCGTCCTCGGAGTCCGCCACTTAATCTGGACCCCTGAGTGATTTTCGAGCCAGTGAGAAACTGGTAATTAGGCTCTTCATATCTTTCTTGACACTCAACAGCATCAAAGGGCGACGGCTTTTAAAACTTATGAAACAGGGGGCCTCGTTACCCCTTTAAACGGGGGCGTTGATGGTTGTTTCATGGTCTTCAACGTCGTCAAGGTACTTGAGATCGAGCCGGGGGCCGAGCTGGACGATACCGTTTACGACCAGTGGGTCAGGATCGCGTACAAGGACCACAGCCTCAGCCTGTTCGACATGAGCATGATTGCTTACGAGAGCGCGGTTGGTGACTACCACGAGGTGCAGATCGGCGTCATGTTCACCGAGCTAGAGGAGGACGCGGGCCCCATGATGGCCAAGGGCAACAGGTTCCGGGGCAAGGTGGTGTCGGTCACCGAAAAAGACGGGCTGTACGAGCACATTGTTGACCTGGATGGTTTGAGGGTCATACTGAGCGACCAGGCGAAGCATGAAATAGGCTCCATCCTCAAGTTCAAGGCCCGACTGGACCTCCTCGACTTCCGCGGCGCTTCTGATGGCTGGAAGACCGTGGATACGGATTAATACCGTAGCCAACACTCTACACCAATGGATTCCCGTGAACGCGTCACCAGGGCCGTGGAGTTCCGTTCCCCCGACCGCATCCCATACGAGTGGTACAGGCACGGCATAGGCGAGGCCGACCGGGACCGCACTGATATCCTGTGGACCCACTACAAGCCCCTGACCCCCCACAGGGTAGAGGTCAAGGGCGACGAGGTCTGGGAGACCGACGAGTGGGGCTGTACGTGGGTCAGCTACAGGTCAATCCCCACCATGGGCCAGCCCCTGGTTCACCCGCTGCAGGACTGGGGCAACTATGCTGACTTCAATTTCCCCGAGATTGACCTGGAGAAACGGTTTGATGGGGTCGAGGACGAGGTCCAGGAGTTCAGGGATCTTGGCAAGTACATCATAGGTGCCCTCGATTTCGGCATCTGGGAGCGCCTCCACTTCATGCGGGGCCTCACCGAGACGGTTATGGACCTGTACTCCCACCCCGAGAGGGTCCACGAGCTACTTGAGATCATCACAGAGTTTAAGCTGGAGCTCATCAAGGGGTACTCGGAGCTGGGCATCGACTGCGTGGGGTTCACCGATGACTGGGGGGACCAGTCAAGGCTCATGATTCGCCCCCAGCAGTGGGAGGAGGTCTTCAAGCCCTACTATGCCAGGATATTCGGGGCCGCCAGGGATGCCGGGATGCACACCTTCCTCCACAGCTGCGGTAACGTCAGTTCAATCATCGGGCACCTGATTGATACGGGGCTTGATATCATCCAGATAGACGCACCGCACCAGAACGGCGTCGGGCTGCTCAGCGAGAGGTACAGGGGCAAGATATGCTTCGACTGCTGCATCGACATCCAGAAGGTACTGGTTACGGGGGACGCGGGATTGATTGATGAAGAGGCTAAGTTACTCACGAGCCAGCTCGGGTACAGGGAGGGCGGTTTCATAGCCCGTCAGTACCCCCAGCTCGTCCACATCGGGGTCAAGCCCGAGGTCAACGAGATGGCGTACCGCGCCTTCAAGAAATACGAGACCTACGAGTGATCGCGGGCGCTCTTGAACGCCTCGTACATGGCCAGCACGTTCGCCACGGGTATCTTGGGCTGGACGTTGTGGATGGTGTTGAACACGAACCCGCCGCCCTTGCTGAATATCCTCACCCTGTCCCTGACCTCGTTGAACACCTGCTCGGGGTTGCCGAAGGGCAGAGTGCTCTGGGTGTCAACGCCGCCGCCCCAGAACGTGATTTGGCCCCCATACTTGTCTTTGAGCCCCTGGGCGTCCATGTTGGCCGCAGAGGTCTGCACCGGGTTCAGGATGTCGAACCCCGAGTCTATGAACTCTGGGATGAACGAGTCCACCGCGCCGCATGAGTGGATGAAAGTCTTCCACGGCGTGTTCTCGTGGACCCACTTGTTCACCCCGGCGTGGTAGGGCTTGTAGAGCTTCCTGAATGAGGCCACCGACATGATGGGTTTCAGCTGGGTCCCGAAATCAGTGCCAGTGATGAATACCGCGGTCACCTTGTCACCCACCTTGGAGTAGAGCTTGCCAAGGTTCTCGATGGCTATCTCAAGCTGGTGCTCGAATATGCCTTTGATTAGGTCGGGTCGCCGGACGTGGCACATGTACCAGTCCTTGACGCTCCTGACGCCCCTGGGGTAGCCCATGTCAAGGCCGGGGATTAACGCGATGTCCCCGAAGCTGGTGCCGCCGAAGTTGGCGATAATGGCCTTGCCCGTCGAGTGGAGCCTTGACGCCTCCTCGCCGAAGTAACGTAGGTCATCGTTTGATATGGGCGCGAACTCCTCGATGTTGTCCTCAAGATCCAGGTTCTTCCAGTCAAGCGGCCCCTGCCTCTCTGTTGCGTCGAAATAGTGCCCGTCCTTTGGCATCCACGCGCTTGCCGGGGTGTCCCTGTCGCCCTTGGCGTACATCGGGATGCTGCCGTCGGAGTTGTGCTCGGTGTTGAATCCTATTGGTACCAATACGGGTGTCCCGTCGAAGGTGATCCATGGTTTCCACTCGGAGTACTCGTACCCGAACATGGTCCTTGGGCCTATCAGCCCGACCACATCCACGCCTCGCGCCTCCTGCAAGTCAGGCCCGATCTCCCCCAGCCTCTGGCACGGCTCGTTAACCCGGACCGGTGTGCCGGGG
>CAYLJH010000162.1:0-4681 GCA_964383685.1 uncultured Candidatus Bathyarchaeia archaeon
AGTCCTCCAGGTGCCCAGTAGGCGGGGAAGTTCCTGTTGCTACCGCCGAGGAACATCCTTGGGGCCATGGTAATCTCATTCCCTGGCTTCCATTTGAGGAACATGCCCTCGCGCATGACCTTATAGAACGGCCCGTCGGCATCAACGGTGTCCTCGGTGCTTCGTTTTATCATGAGCCTCGGGTCTTTCTTGGACTTCTTGTAGTCGCCAGTGGGGTCCTCCCACCTCATGAACGCCGATTTGCCGTTACCGTTGACATCCTCCTCGTAGTGGCCCTCGCCATCGGCAAAGTCGGGGTTTGGCACGCCCCCGCTGGTGTAGTGGTATGGCTTCGTGAGGAATATCTCGGCCCCGTCGGGGTTGACCCTGGGCAGCACGTAGACGACCCTGTTGTCCATGATCTCGGTGACTATCTCGTCCTCGCCGTACCGCGTGACCAGGTGCCAGATGGTCTTTAGGCACACGTTTGTGCCGGTGGGCTCGCTGCTGTGGGTGTTGCCGTCAACCCAGATTCCTGGCTTTTCCTCACCGGGCCCTGTCTTGAAGTTTGTAACCTCCATGGTCCAGAGGTCCCTGCCCTCCATGGTCTTGCCGATGCTGTAAAGTTTCGTGAACCCTGGGTACTCCTGGTGGAGCCCCTTCATCATCCCCACGAGCTCGTCGTACAGTGGGTAACTGCCAAAGTCAATATCAACCATTGTATTCACCTAGAATGTTACATTGAACCCGCTCCGAGGGGATAAAACCCTCCCTCCTTCGGTGCTCAACTTTTATCCTATGAGTGTATCATCCTTGGCATGCCGGGGAAGGATAGGGGCGAGCTGGTGACGCTGACCCTGATGACGCTCACCACGGCCTTCTGGGGCATGTCCTTCATCGCGGGGAAGATAGCCCTGCGGGAGTTCCCGCCGATAACCCTGACCTTCTTCAGGTTCCTGTTCGCCACGGCATTGATCCTCCCCATCCTGTGGGCCACGGAGGAGAAGCGGGTGCCCAGGCGGGAGGATTTACCAATGCTCTTCGGGCTTGGCTTCCTGGGGGTATCAGGTTACTATACTTTCCAGTTCACTGCCCTCATCTACACATCGGCGAGCAACTGTGCCACCATCAACGCACTGATACCCCTCACATCCTCGGTTCTGGCCATGTTCTTGACAAAGGAGAGGCTGAACGCGAGGAAGGTGGCGCTGATATTCATGGCCCTCGCTGGGGTGCTTCTGACGGCCACAGGCGGTGACATAGAGGTACTGACCAGCATGGCGTTCAACAGGGGGGACATGGTCATGATGCTGGCCATGTTTTACTTCGCGCTTTACGGCATCTTCAGCGGCAGGATGACGGCGAAGTACTCGCCCGTACTGGTCACCGCGTACGTGTTCCTGTTCGGGCTGATACAGATCACCCCGCTGATGCTCATGGAAGGGGTCATCGGTGAAGTGCTCACCTACTCGTGGGAGGCGTGGGCCGCCATAGTGTTCATGTCGATTTTCTCATCAGTGCTGGGGTACATATTCCAGCAGAGGGCCATCCACAGGCTGGGCATCAACAGGACAGTGCTGTTCTTCAACCTGGTGCCCCTGTTCGCCATTCTGTTCTCGTTCCTCATCCTGGGCGACCCCGTTACGACGGTGAACATCGTCTCGGCGGGCATAATCATAACCGCGGTGGTACTGAACACCCGCACCTAGGGCTTCTTCAGGTACATGTAGAGTGGGAGCCCGCAGGAGACGCCAACCGTGAACGTGGCCACAAGGGGCAGCCACCAGTTCCTCATGTTCTCCCTGTCATCGAGGATCATAATCACAAGCACGACCGCCGATACAGCCACATCAAGCCAGCCGAACGCCGCTATCCTCGAAGAAGTGATTTGACCCAGCAGCAACGCGATATCAAACCCGTTTTCCATCAGGAACGGGATGAACTGGCTGTAAGGCAACACCAGCCCGATGACGGCCAGGCCCAGATAGATGTTCTTGTCGCGGCTCATGGTAAGATATCGCGGTCAAGAGGCTATAAACAGAATCCTTACAATGAAGAATATGAAGTCTTAATGGTGGGTCTGAGAAGAGTTAGGGGCCTACGTGTCCGCAGGCTGGGCACTTGTAGTGGCGTCCGAAGAGCCTGCATTTCTCGCATCGCCAGAGGGTCACAGCACCGCAGCTTGGGCACCGGAATTTAACCGCCTTCTCCTCGGGCGTGATTTTTCTTGAGCATGATATACATGAAGCCATTTCGTGAATCACCAGATATCCCACGCCGCTATTATTTAAACATTGACCGGAACGAGTTCAAGCCCAGATGACGAAAAAGTGGACGCTCTCTCCAGCTTTATGTACAAAAGTACTAAATCACCCCAGCCGAGTGTCATTTTGATTGATATGAGTCTACGAGAGACCGATGACTTCCCATACCTTGAGGACAAGATATGGTTCAACAACGCGGGCCAGGGCGTAACGCCAGAGTCAACCACTAAAATCGTGGAGGAGTACTTTGCTGACTTCTGCAGCGTGATGCGGGGGGAGAAAACCAGCGGCACCGACTACGGTGAGGTGAGGGCAAACAGCAAGAACCTGTTCGCCGAGGTCATCGGGGCCGATGCGTCTGAGATAGCCTTCGTGCCCAACGCCACCACGGGCATCAACACGGCGTTCAGGATGATCCCGTTCGAGAAGGGTGACAACGTGGTTCTCTGCGATCTCTCGTACCCCATGGGTGCCATGGTCGTGAACAGGCAGCGCCTAAATGGGGTTAAGCCAAGGTTCGTCAAGAACAACGACGGCGAGGTTGACCTGGGCGAATGGGAGAAGGCAATCGATGACTCAACGAAGGCGGTCATGGTGGACCAGACGGCGTGGCTCAACGGGTACCTTTACGACCTGAAGCCCATCGCAGAGATCGCCCACGACCACGGCGCGTACCTTGTCATCGACGGGACCCAGTCGGCGGGCGGCCACGTCTGGAATGTCCACGCCGAGGGCGTTGATTTCCTCGCCACAAGCACGTACAAGTGGCTGCTGGGCAGCCCGTACCCGAACAATGTGGGGTTCATGTACGTGAGGGAGGAGCACATCGAGGGGCTCCAGCCCGAGTACGTTGGGAGCCAGACACTCCCACCTGATGTGGAGAAGGCAAACCAGGAGGACGCGTTCACCCTGTTTGATTACCAGTCGAGGAACGACATCGGCAAGGTCGAGGTGTACAACCAGTCCCAGCTGGGGTACGTGATGGTTGAGAACAGCATGAAGGTGCTGCTGAAGCACGGGATTGACAGGGTTGAGAAGCAGATCAGGAAGGTGGATACGAGGATAATTGACGGCCTAACCGAGATGGGCGTTAAAATCAAGACGCCGCTGGAGGAGAGCAAGAGGCTGTACCTGAACGCCCTTGTGCCAAACTACAAGGAAGTCTGCGCGGAGCTGGCGAAACAGAACGTGTTCATCAGCCCGAGGATAGGGGGGCTCAGGATATCGCCGGGGGCATTCAACATAGTCTCGGAGGCCGACGAGTTCCTTGAAAAGCTCAAGCCTTTCCTCTAACTTCCTCACATCTTCATCTTTCTTATCCAAGCCTTGACTTTCTTGATATCAATGTCCCGCTTCACGTGCTCGCAGAGGTTCGCGTAGTACTTGCCGGAAACCGGGTCGAACCAGATTGACAGCCCCATGTAGCTCTCGGCGATTCGCGGGTATTTCTCGGACATCAACCCACACCAACGCGTGGCCCCATATCATGTTTACGGGGAGCCTGATTAGAAGAATGAAAGAATCTCGCTGAGGAGAACACGGCCCACGACCTTGGCCATGACCCCTAGCAGCACCGGGTCCATGAAGGCCCGCCTGATGATGTCAGCCTGCATGTCCATGTCCCCGCCCTCGATGAGGGAGCCGATCCTGGGGCCCATGCCCTCCTCGTTGAACGCCCTGAACATGCGGCTCATCCGCTCGTCACCGATGCCGTTGAGAAGCCTCCTCAGCGTGAGCATGGTGGACAGCTCGTGCCCGTACAGCCTCCTCCACTCCCGCTCGTACCAGTCGAGTGAGGATTGATTCTCTGCCTCAAGGAACATGGAGGTTGATTCCCCAGCCAGCAGTGAACAGAGCCCCCCGATGACCACGCCGCCCGCGGTTGTAGGCTTGACCTGACCGGCTACATCTCCGACCAGAAGCATGCCGGGGTACACTGTCCTCTTCACGGGCCCACCGGTGCATACCCGCCCCGCGCTGATCAGCGGGACATCCTTGATACTGAACCTCTTCTCGATGAACTTTCTCAACGCCAAGTGACCGTCGCTGACCTGGGAGGCTAACCCGACCCGCGCCCTGTCCCCCCCTAGCGGGGCGACCCATGTGAAAAAGTCCTTGGAGAACTGATCGTTGAACCAGACCTCCACCATATCCTGCTCCAAATCGATGCCACTTATGTCAACGTTGAAGCCGTTCAAGACCCCCTCCTGAGCGGTTTCGTGACCGGCCCGCGCCATGAGACGCCCCCGAGGCCCCTCTGCGTTTATCAACACATCAGAGCGAACCGCGTAATCCCCCGTCTTCAGGCCGACGACATCCTTCTTGGTGAACACTATCTCCTCGACGCGGGTCGATGTGCGCAGATCAACGCCTGAATCAACTGCCGCGTCTGCCAGGTACCCGTCAAACCCGCCCCTGTCAATGATGTGGGCCCTGGG
>CAYLJH010000162.1:4691-5089 GCA_964383685.1 uncultured Candidatus Bathyarchaeia archaeon
TTTTTGTCCCTGATCTCAAGGCAGGTGCCGTCAGCGGAGAAAAGCCTCCCGCCGACAACAGTGTTCAGATAAAACCTGTCGTCCAGGGGGATACCGAGCCGGTCAAACCCCTCGACGCTGATGATACCCGCGCAGTGATCAGGGACACCTACAGTGCGGTGCTCCTCGAAAACTGTGGTGTTGTATCCTTTAGAAGAAATGACCTCGGCGGCGATTAGACCGGCTGGGCCGGCTCCGATTATGGCTGCCTCGGTTTTCAAGGGGAAAAAGGCCCCTATGAACGCTTGATGGTCTCGTAGTACTCGATCTCGTCGATGCCCTCAAAGTACCTGAAAAGGTCCAGCGCGACGCCCCTCTTGGCGATCTGGATGTTCTCACCGAAGAAAATCTGGTCGGGG
>CAYLJH010000163.1:0-4998 GCA_964383685.1 uncultured Candidatus Bathyarchaeia archaeon
TCCCTGTTGCCGTGGCCCCTGTCGTAGCTGCTGACCATCCTGGACCTGCCCTTTGTCAGGCTGGGGATATCCGCTAGTGAGATGAACGCCATGGAAAACCACTATGACTGGTGGCTTTAACGCTTGCGAGGTGGAAAACCGTAAAGCGTGCCCATGGCTATCATGTGTCATGAGCGGTTACGATGACAAGCTCCGGGGGTACATCGCCGAGAACGGGATACAGGCCGAGGTGATCACCTTTGAGCAGTCAACCCACAGCGTCGCAGAGGCAGCGGCTGCGGTGGGAGCCGAGCCCGATGACTTTGTCAAGAGCATCTGCATGGTGACCATGGGCGGCAAACTCGTCGTTGCGATAGTCAAGGGTGAGCACAGGGCCAGCACCAGCAGGGTCGCCAAGGCACTGGGCATCCCCCGGCCGAGGGTCGCGAACCCTGATGAGATACTAGAACTCACAGGATACCCAGTCGGCGGTACGCCGGCCTTCGGGTACGATGCCATCTTCCTCATGGACCCCAAGGTGCTTGAGAAGGAGAAGGTCTACTCTGGAGGCGGCTCAGGCAACGCCCTAACCTACATTTCCACCGAGGAGGTGAGGCGGGTCAACGGTGCTGAGGTGGCACGTGTCCGCAAGTAGAACTAGTTCATCATATCCCACTGTTTTCAATCTGTCTCGGGTATGAAGTTGTTACAATCCTCAGCTTGCCTGTCTTCGATATCTCCGAAAATCAAGCGAATGTCTTGAATCAGGTTGGAAACGACTCCCGGCTCTATCTCGGGGTAACTAGGATGACCTGATCTGTGTTCCTTCAAGCGCCACAGGACCCTGAACAACGCCTGACCCTCTCCGTATTTTAATTGGTCATCAGACTTGGACCCAAGTCTATCTACAATGGCGTATGCGACATAGGGTATCTCATTACTGTAGATTCGGGGCCTTCGAGGCATGTCTAAAATGGTACCATATTATCTCTTCGTTGTTTCGGGACTGAATATCTTTCAGTGAGGGAACAAGCGCCTAAATATATGGTACCATTTATTTCTGGTTCAGGAGTTCGAGATTGAAAAACTCCGATGAGATTAAAAACTCGTCAAATATGGTACCATTTTTTGGAGAGTAACCTAGTTTTTTCGCCGCTTGATGCCCTCCCTTGACCCAAATTTATTGTTTTGGTGAAAAGCGTCTTCATTTTGAAAATATGGTACCATATTTCATCCCATTGGGGTCAAATTCTGGACTCGAAAAGCTGTCCATCTTTGGTACCATTTTCATCGAGCCCTGTCTAAAAATGGTGCCAAATATTAGAAAACAACTGAATCTGAACTCTCCCCATCTTCTATGGTACCATTTTCACCATGAACAACCCTAAATCCTCAAACCGCCCCCTTTGATGCATGGCAAAAATAACGCGCCCCGAGGATTTCTTCGGCCACAGGCTTGGAGCCGACCGCAAGATCGCCCGCTGGGAAAAGATCGTGGAGTACTTCAGCCTCCTCCAGGAGGAGTCAAAGAGGATCAAGGTGGTTGACATGGGCGATACCACCGAGGGCAACCCTTTCCTCGTGGCGTACATCAGCAGCGAGGAGAACCTCTCCAACATGGACAGGCTGCAGGAGGTCAACAAGGCAATCACTGACCCCCAGGACAGGGCCATTGACGAGGTCAGCGGCCTCATCAACGAGGGCAAGGCAGTCATCATCCAGACCATGAGCCTCCACGCCACCGAGATCGGCGGCACCCAGATGGCACCAGAGCTGGCCTATGACCAGATAACCAGGGAGGACGAGGAAGCCGTGAGGATCAGGGACGAGGTAATCAGCATCATAGTGCCCAGCTTCAACCCGGACGGCCAGATCATGGTCACCGACTGGTACAACCAGTGGCTTGGGACCGATTACGAGGGCTCATCGCCGCCTGACCTGTACCACAAGTACTGCGGCCACGACAACAACAGGGACGCGTTCATGACAAACACCGTGGAGAGCCAGTACCTGGCGGAGATCATGTTCAAGGACTGGCCGCCACAGGCGTACCAGGACCACCACCACATGGGCTCGTACGGTGCCCGCCTCTACGTTGCACCATACAGTGACCCAATCCACCCCCACGGCGACCCGCTGGTGTGGCGTGAGCTCCAGTGGTACGGCAGCCACATGGCGTACAAGCTTGAGCAGGAGGGAAAGACCGGGATCGTCAACGCCGCCATCTTCAGCGGCTGGGCACACATGGGGTACCACTGGATAGGCATCTACCACAACATCCCGTCCATGCTCACAGAGTCTGCAAGCGCAAGGCTAGCTACTCCCCTCTACATCCACCCCGAGCAGCTCAAGGCACAGACACAGGAGAAAAGCCTCGTCGGTACAAGGATGATGCCACACTACAAGCCTTCCACGAACTTCCCAAACCCCTGGCCCGGTGGCTGGTGGACCCTGAGAGACATCGTGGAACAGCAGAAGATCGCCGCCTGGGCGCTCCTGGACCACGTCGCCCGTAACAGGGAGACAGTTCTCTGGAACCAGTACCAGAAGGCCATCAGGCAGACCGAGAGGGGAGGCGAGGGGTCACCCCAGATAATCATCATCCCCGAGGACCAGCACGACCCCAGGACCGCCGAGCTCATGATCGAGAAACTCATGGTCCAGGGCCTGAGCATCTTCAGGGCAAAGGAGCCCTTCACTGCAGACGGCTACATACACGGCTCAGGAAGCTACCTGATCCCGCTGGCACAGCCAAAGTCGGGGCTCATCAAGACGCTGCTGACCAGGACAAGGTTCCCCGACGACAGCTTCACAAGGATGGGCGACGGCACGCCCAACAGGCCATACGACACCGCCACCGACACCATGGCAGAGTTCATGGGAGTAGCGGTTCACGCGGCGGGCTACCTCAACGATTTCCAGGTGGAGCCCGTCACCGAGTACAAGGCTCCCGTGGGCTACGTTGACGACGACAGCAAGGTGGGGTACCTGCTTGACGCACGCGAGAACGCCTCTTTCAAGGCGGTTAACCTGCTGCTGAAGCAGGGCGTGCCCATCAAGCGGATACTTGAACCGGTTATCGCCGGTGACCACGAGCTGCCCTCGGGCTGCTTCATAGTGGAGCCGGGCCATGAGGGGAAGCTGAGCAAGGTCGCAACCCACGTGGGCGTCAACTTCCACGCACTGGCCGAGCTGGAAGCCGAGATGGAGGACGTAAAGAGCCTCAAGGTGGGCATGTACCACCGGCTCTGGGGCGGAAACATGGACATGGGCTGGACGAGGCTGGTCCTTGAACAGTTCTGCTTCGATTACACCCTCCTCGACGACAAGGACATCAAGGAGGGGGATCTGGGCGATTACGACGTCATCATACTTGCCCACGACTCCAAGGAGATGCTGGCAGGCGGCGACGAGATGAAAAAGTGGTGGGCCGAGACACGTCCCGGCTGGCCCCTGACCGTCTACCCGCCCGAGTACGAGACAGGGCTCGGGGACGAAGGAAAGGAGAAGCTGGTCGAGTGGACCAAAGCGGGCGGTACGCTATACACGATAGGGGCGTCCACCGGGTACGCCATCGATGCCCTTGACCTGCCAATCACTGACACCGTGAATGGGCTGGATGCCAAAGAGTTCCACTGCCCCGGCAGCACACTCCACATCCAGGTCGAGAACACCCACCCGGCAGCCTTCGGCATGCCCGAGGAGGCGCTTGCCCTGTTCTGGGGCAGCCCCGCCTTCAAGGTCAACCCAGGGCCCAACAACCACCTCTACGAGGTCATCGCGGTCTACCCTGACAGCGATATCCTGGAGTCAGGTTGGCTGGTGGGAGAGGAGAAGATCGCCAACAAGATCGCGGCCATCTACGCCCACGTCGGCGAGGGACGCGTGGTCCTCATGGGGCCCAGGGTGCAGCACAGGTGCCAGACCCACGGCACGTTCAAGCTGCTCTTCAACAGCCTCCTGGGCTAATCCTTTCTCTAAACCCATTATTATCGCTACAAAGCCTTATACCGTAACAATGGTGTGTAATGTATCATCTAGGTGTAAATTTTGTCGGGCAATAGATCATATTGGCAAACCATAAAGCTGGTTTTTAGCAGCAAGAATATCACAACCATCGCAATCACCACCAGCATGATCACCCTCTGTGACGCTGGGTGGAGGCCCTTCTGGTCCCTGTACCTCAAGGACGTGATGGGCGCAAGCGTGTGGGCCATCTCTTTCCTCTCCATGCTGGGCCAGTCGGAGCGACTACTATTCCAGCTGCCGGGTGGCGTCATAGCCGACAGGTTCGGCAGGCGCAAGATCATCGTCTACGGCACGGCCCTCAGGATATTCACGCCCATGCTGTACCTCTGGGCCACCGACTGGGTCACCATGATACCTGCCCTCCTCCTGAACGGCGTGACCAGCATATACATGCCGGCCTTCAACGCGATAATAGCCGACAGCCTACCCGAGGACGAGAGGGGAGCCGGATACGGGGCGTTCAGGATGATCACATCGATCCCAAGGATATTCAGCCCAATCATAGGCGGCTACCTGTTTGACAGGATGGGACCCGCCCAGGGATTCCGGCTGTTCATGTTCCTCAGCATATTCATCAACGCCGTCGTGACCTACGCACGCTACAAGATAATCACCGAGACCCTTTTCGATGAGGAGGAGATGAAGGGCAGGGCCAGGAAGCGTCTACCCATCAAGGAGCAGGTCGTTGAGACCTTGACCCTCGGAAAGAACGTTTGGGTGATGGTGCTTGTAGCTGTCCTGAGCGCATTCGGGGCCAGGATGGTGTTCTCATTGGTACCAATCTACGCACAGGAGGTAATCGGTCTGTCCTACACCCAGCTTGGACTGGTAACAACCATTGGCGGAATCATCCCCACGGTGTTGTCCATGCCTGGTGGAATGATCTCGGACCGCATAGGAAGGAAACCCATCATCAGCCTATCGAGGGTCCTAACACCCCTCTCCATGTTCGGGGTAACACTTGCAGGCAATTTCCCCCAGTACCTCATA
>CAYLJH010000164.1:0-4945 GCA_964383685.1 uncultured Candidatus Bathyarchaeia archaeon
GGCTGAGGAGGGCGTGAGGCTCGTTGACCTGGCAGAGGAGTACGGCATCAAGAAGACCGTGGTCTCAAGCGCGGTGACCAAGATCGCTTCAATGGACCAGCTTGCACACATGACCGACAAGGGAGCGTTCATCGAGTACACACTGGCAGCGTACACCCACACCACAACAATCCCAAAGACCCACTACTACGTTGAGCGGGAGTACGCCTCGATTGACGAGGGCATGAGGGGCGCGGACGAGGGCGGCATCAAGCACGTAGCAGAGCAGATACAGGAGCTGGGCGCAAAGCACTGCGTCATCTGCACCGACTTTGGAGTCTACACGCTTCCCACACCCGTTGAGGGGTTCAGGGAGTTCATCGCCTGTCTCCTGGATATGGGATTGCCCCATGAGGACATCAGGGCAATGAGCAAGACAAAACCGGAGACGATCCTGGGGCTTCCTGAGCTCAAAATCTAATTTTATTATAAAAAATGCCGCTTTAGGCGGCTGGTAGACCCAGAAGCTTTTCTGGGTTCTTCTGCACAACGGTCTTGATCTGTTCATCGGTTAACCCGAGGTCCAGCAATAGTGCAACGAATTCACGAAGTCCCTCCACGGGTGGAGCCATGGTGTAGACGCCGTAATCACTGGCAATGATACAGTTCTCTGCCCCAAGCTCGTTGATGTGGGCCGCCACTGTCTTGATGCTTGTCGTTGGGAAGTCGTTGGGGATGTAATCGCTGGCGTACTTGATCTCGGCGTAGTAATCGGTCTTCCTCGTCCCCGAGCTGTGACCGTATGCCGCCAACGTGTACTCGATTAGGCAACCAAGGTCGGCCATGTGTGCTAGCTGGTCCATGGTGGCTATCTTGAAAACTGTGCTTGACGCCACCATCTTCTTGATGCCGTACTCGTGCCCCAGCTCAACAAGCCTCACCGCTTCCGGTGCTGACACGTGGCCTGTGATGAGGTAGACATCTGGGTTAGCCGCAACCATCTCCAGGATCTCGACGATCTCGTGTGTGGGAGCCTCGTCCACTGGAATCCTGATTGAGCGTCCCAGCTCCTCACGCTTGAACTTCTCGTCTGTGGTGTGGAACTCTTTGAACACGCCATCGATGTAGTGTCCCTCACGGCTAGCCATCCAGTGGGTGCTGTGGGTGCCGAAGGCCACGTATTTCGCCCCGCCTGCGTAGGTGAGGCTTGTCCTAACGGCCCGGGGGTTGATACCGCCGAAGACGGTGTTCAGGTTGACGCCCCCGTACGTGACGAAATCGGGTACAACCTCGTTGACTATCTGGGCCGTGCCGTTGCTCATCTGGAAAACGTCCATGTATACCAGGGCCCTCATGCCCGCGTCCCTTGCCTGCACCGCTGCCTCGACCGGTGTGACACTTCTCGGACTTGTGGTCAGGTGTGGACCGGCGTGGATGTGGATATCAATGGCCCCTTTGAGCAGGTCCCTGCTCTTCTGTATCGATCTTCCCTCGGGTAGCAAACTAATCAGCTATACGGGGACATTTCATCGCTTTAAGGCTAATCGTGAAATGAAAAGTGGGCACGGGGTTGGACAACGATAAACACCCTACTGCTATGCATAATGATTATTGTTCCCTGTGCCCGCCAAGTGAGACAGTGATATCACCGACTTGGCTATTTTTACTCACCAAGAAGTGTATATTAACTTATTGATCATTTTACGGGTAGCGATTGTACATTTTGTATAGTATATCTAGTATAGTATCAAACATAATGTAGTAAAAAAAGGGGTTACCGCCTCATGTAAACAAAGGTTTGAGAAATAAATCCACGCGACAGATTAGCCTGACCAGCTGGCCGGACCGCGTGGGCTGTTGCTGCTTCCGCCCCTATAACCCCTGCCGCCCATGCCGCAGCCATAGCTGCCCCTCGGGTAGACAGGCGCGTCCCCGTCCTCGGGAGCCTCCAGGTATCCACCGTAGGGCCCAGGACAGAAGACCCCGTCCTCGTTATAGTAGCCCTCTGGGATGGTGCCGTTGTTGTACCAGTGTGGCATCTGGAAGGTCTCGTTATCGTACCAGTAGGGCATGTCCTCATAGTCCCCCATCCACGGGGGAATGACCTGCTCACCGGTCTCCCCTCCCCAGTAGGGATGGGCTAGTACGGGGCTGAATGTGACTAGCAGTGCAAGGGCAAGGACCAGGACCAGTGCTGTTGAGTATATTCTCTTCATTGTATTACCTCTGAGCCACCCCTAGGCTCCTGCCGGACATAAACGGTGCCTGATACATGCGTTTCATTTATTGAAACACGCGCTTCAACCAAGGTTCATATTGAGTAATTTTCATGTAACCCTCGGTAAAGATATATGATGTACGGATACTGGCCCATGGGCGGGTTTAGCTGGATCTGGATGGTCCTGCTGTTCGGCTGCGGCTCCCTGTTCTTCTGGTACAGACCGAGGCACTTCAGGCGCTACAGGTCGTCCAGGCACTACGGGTACATGAGAAACGAAGACCCCCTTGACCTGGCCTCAGCGAGGCTGGCTAAGGGAGAGATATCATTCGAAGAGTACGAGAAGATCAAGAAGGCGATCCTCGACTCCTAGAACACCTTTTTTATAATTATAATTGTCTAAGCGATATATCGCTCCAAGTTAATCCGGTGATTCACGTAGGCCAGCACCTCGTGATAATTATCCTCCCTGCAGAACAGCCTGATGGTTCCAACCAGGTTGCCATTGAGCACAATGACGTATCTCTTTGGAGCCCCTGTTACTTTTGATACCTGGCCCCAGCCCATCATCGAGACCTTTGGCTTGACCTTGGACGCCCGCATCCCTCTCTCCTTCATGGGATTCCACCTCATTGAGCTCACCCGCTCCGCGACGTACTTTAGGACGCCCGCCTCGTGGTCCTCCATCATGGTTGCGCCCTCCTCGTCCAGGATGAACCTGATGCCGATGCCCGTGAATGACGTGAACAGCTTCATTCCTATGGCTAATCCGCGCACGATGAGGATGAGGCCGCCTATGTCCACTGCGAAATCCTTGAGGTAGACGGGGACGGGAAGTAGCTGGACCGCCACGATGATTGATATCGTAAACCCAAACGACCTCAGGATATCGATGAGGAGGTACCAGTTGAGGGGGGAAATATTGACGTACCAGGAGAGACCGTCGTCGGACACGGTACTGGTTCAATGGATCGTCATAAAAAACTATGCCAATGACAGAGAGGGACTTTTTTTTAGGTATTTTTCCCCGATCGGGTAGATATCCCCAGGCAGGTACTTTTACTCAAGTATCCCGAGGTTAGCCGGCCCTAGCCCAGGTGGGTCTACAGGGAAATCTACGGCACTCCATGTGTCCCAGTATGCCTTGTGGTTAACTTTCGTGATAAATCAAAGTTAAACGGAGTTCACTCAATTCCAATCAACGTACTCACCAATGGACCTGTAACGCCCAACAACAAACGATTCTGCCCCTTCCGAAAACCAATTGTAGCCAATTAACTCGTAATCACTTTCAAACCTGTCACCAGCAGCGTCAAGCCTCGTAAAACCAGAAACCCCAAAATGATTACCGGCCACAAATGGAAGTATATCTCGAACTTTATTTCCGTGAGTGTCTTGTTGTTGAAGAATTGACTCCAGTATCACCCAGGAAGCATCATAAAGAGTTGCATGCGTGTACTGAAATGAAGTTCCAGTTAACTCATTGAACCTCTCTGATACCTCAGTATATTTACCTGTTATTGGTGCAGAGACTTTGATACTAAGGAAACCAGATTCCTCGACAAACAGAGGGTAATCTTCAAACTGTCGAGGAGTAAAAGTGTTTTCTGCACCAACCCAAGTTACATTGAGTAAGTCTGTATGTCCCTCAGCGGCTAAAAGAACTGCTGCCGGATAAGGGGTTATGACTACGATTCCAATTGATTCAGAATCATATTGTAAAATCTCCCTCTCGATAGAATTCAAAGCCTCATCAATGTTTTCGATATGATCATCCCACTCTGGGGGGAATTCGGACAGTCGGTAATGTTCTAGGATTGAGCCTTGGTTTAGAGTGTATTCTGTTATGAATGCCTCTACAATAGTGTCTGATACATAGTCAGGATAATTGATTACGATCGCGCGTGTCTTGCCCTGGTCAAGAAGTATCCTTGATAGAACTGGTCCTTGTTTACTATCTGGGTCTGCAAACCTGTATAGATAATCGTCAGGGATGGATAATAGGTCGCTTCTTGAGGCAGGACTGACCATAAGAACCATGTTTTCATTGCAGAAACTCAAGGTGGCCTGTGCTTGGCTATCCCAGAAACCGCCAATAATATTCGTTACAGCCATATATCTGAAGCTTTGTGCCTTTTCAAGGTGAATGGCGTTTTGTCCATCGGCTGTGTCGATTAGGAACTCAACGTGGATGTCATCGTATAGCTTATCTAAAAAATTGTTGATGTCGTGGGCAATTATGTCTTCAAGATAGGGAATGTATGTTTCCAGAGCTCTTGTTGATGGCACGATTGCTCCTATTTGATATGTATATTTTTTAGGACTAATAGGCCTATGCGGGGGAATGTTGTTTTGTTCAATTTCGTTTTGAAGTTGATAGGTAACCCCTGCGCCGATAATAAAACCGATAAATAGGATTGCTAGATATGCACCTTTTTTTTCAAATCCAGATTTTCTAGTAGGGACGGGCATCATTAGCAAATATGATTTTCATTTTAAATTATAAATAACTATGCAATGGATTTGTTGGAACGTATAGATTATCTCGGGTAAATCAGAGTTATCTTTGAGAATTACTAGTCTCGATACTTATCTCCGATTGGGTAGATGGCTCAGGGTATGTTTTCTTACTCCAGTAAGGTTAGGTCTGCTGGTGCGAGGTCTGGAGGGTCTACGGGGTAGTCGATGTACCTGACAGTACCAGTGCGTGCATCTAACCCCGTCCAGTATGCCTTTTAGCTAGCTAGG
>CAYLJH010000165.1:0-4939 GCA_964383685.1 uncultured Candidatus Bathyarchaeia archaeon
GGGAGAGTTAGGAGGCACAAAAAATGAAAATAAACATCAAGATAAACGGCAAGCCGAAAGAGTTCGACGTAGCACCCAACACTTTACTCCTTAACCTTGTCAGGGATGACATGGACCTGACGGGGACCAAGTACGGCTGCGGAATCGGTGAGTGCGGTGCGTGCACTGTGCATATGGACGGCCTGGCTGTCCTCGCCTGCATGGTCCTGGCTGTTGATGCGGACGGCCACGAGGTTGACACCATCGAGGGACTCAGCGACGGAACCGTTTTGCATCCTATCCAGCAGTCCTACCTAGACGAAGGAGCTGTCCAGTGCGGCTTCTGTACCCCTGGCTTCATCATGACGACCAAGGCGCTGCTGGAGGAAACTCCTAGCCCATCTGAGAGGGAGATCCGCGAGTACCTGAACGGGAACCTGTGCAGGTGCACCGGGTACGTCAACATCGTGAAAGCGGTGCAGGCTGCGGCTGAACAGATGAAATGAGAACCGCTGCGGTAGTCCTGGCCGCTGGCAAGTCCAGCCGCATGGGCACCAACAAACTTCTATTAGAGGTCGGGGGCAAACGGGTCCTCGACCATATTTTATCAAAACTCAGTCCAATCCCCACCATCGTCGTCCTTGGGCATCGACCCGAGGACATCAGGGGGCTAGCCGAGGGTCAGGGAGCCACGACCGTTCATAACCTGGACTACGAGAGGGGGATGACCACCAGCTTCCAGGCAGGTTTAAGGGCGCTTCCCGCTGATGTTGAGGCCGTCTTCATGGTCCTCAGCGATACATTCGGGTTCAAACAGGAGCTTTTAGTCAGGATGGTTGATGCGCTTGATGAAAACGATGAGGCTCTCATAGTTAGCCCCATCTATGAGTCCAAACGGGGTCACCCGGTCCTTTTCAGGAGGGCGATTCTAGACGAGTTCATGGAGTTGGGTGATGAAGAGACCATGAAAGATGTGGTCAACCGCCACGAGCCGAGGCACATCTATGTTGAATCTGACATCTGGGCCACCATCGACCTGGATACCCCTGAGGATCTTGACAGGATCAGGAAGCTCTGGGTAGGCTGAGTTGTGCCTTAAAAGCATCCACTATCTCCTTCTCCTCGCCCTCGTTGAGGCAGTCAAAGGCTATCCCGACGCGGTTGTCCATCTTCCCCGTCATGCAGGTCTCGACCCAGATGCTGGGGGCGAGTTTTCTGAGGTTGAATGCCAGATCTCGTGCCGATATTGATTCGTCGAAGGCGACCATGGCCCTTACGTTCCAGTGATCTGGTGCCACAACCTCAGCCGAGGTGATCTCCTTGATTTCCTTCAGCTCATTGACGACCCACTGAGCCCTGTCGCTCCAGCTCACGAACTCGGCTTTCTCCTCCTCAGGCGTCACATCGAGGAAAAGCCTGAGGGCCACGAGCAGGCCCACCATCTGGGTCCTGTCCACCTTCATGCCCCTGCCGAGGCCGTTGAAGGGTGATGCCTGTAGCTTCGCCATCTCGATAAGGTCATGCATCCCGTAGAGGATGCCCGTGTCATTTGGACCTTTGATCTGTTTTCCCCCGCTCACAGCCACTAGGTTAGCACCTGATCTCGCGAACTTTTTCAGGTTTGAGCGTGGCAGTACGCTCCCGGCTGCGTCAACGAGGACTGGTACATCGTGTTTCCTGCCTATCTTGATTGTGTTATCAAGCGAGACGCCCCTGCTCTCGCGGTGCGCGCTGAACGCGATGAGGAAAGTGTTGTCTGTTATCGCCTCCTCAAGTTCCTTGACGGTGCACCTCTCCTCGGTACCCGCGTATATGATCTTGCAGCCGATGCTCGTGTACGCGAACTCGTAGGGGTTCCTGTGCGTTCTCTGCAGAACCACCTCGTTTCTCATCCCCGTTGTGTCAGGCAGCCTCTGAATCAGGCTCTTCCACGGGCCGTCGATGGGCTGGAGCCTCTCGTATGGTAACAGGGTATGGTCCTCCAGACCGCTGCCCATGAGAAGGCAGGCCGCCGCCCCAAGCTGGAGTGATGAAGTCGCCCCGGCGGTTATCATAGCCGCCTCTGAGCCCACAAGCTTTGCGATCTCCTTGCTGGCATGGTCCTGGAGCTCCATCATTATGACGTACTGGCCCGCCGCGTCCTTCATGGCGTCCATGACCCTCGGGTCAACGATGCTGCCTCCCAGGTGAGTGGCGGTGCTGCACGCGTTGATGACCCTCCTGACTCCGAGCTTGTCGTAGGGGTTCAAAATAATCAGACTGATGTGTTCGGGTGAGGGTTTAACGTTTTTCAGGCGTGATTTTCTGTTTCTCCTCGTACATCCAGACTCTGCCTGACCAACCCGCGACAATCACCCCCGCGCCAACGAGAAACAGTGAATACTTTATCGAAAAGAGGTAAGCCGCAATACCTGTTAGGATGAGAAAAAATCCTATCATCCAGTTACGGCGGTAGGGCTTCATGGCACCGCTTGGTAATTCTTTTTAATAAAATCTTCGAAAGGACTTAATACCTACTTGATAAGGTCTGACGCACTCACCACTCCGACCATGTTATCGGCCTTATCGTTTACCACGAGAAGTCTATGTTTTTTCAGGTCATCGTAGACCTCGGTGACCCGTGTTCCACTTTGCACGGTTTTCACTTCGTCCATATCTTTGGTCACCAGAGAAAGCGCAACTCCCTTTTGAGGCATCGTGATTGCCTTGAGTAAAGAGAGAACGAATCTTGGCTTCTCATCTTCAGTGACAACTATCGCTCGCACTCCCCTTCTTTTCATTATATCCAAGGCGAAATCAACTTCCTCGCCAATGTCCGTTTTAACCACTTCTGTTGACATTATGTTTTCGATTTTGTCTACCGGTTTTCTCATTAACTACTCCCCTCGTCCTCTTTCATTAATTCATTTACGGTGTTGTACACTTCTTCTAATTCTTCATTCAGATGCTTCTTAATAATCTCTGTTTTTTCTTTTTCAGCCTTTAAATCAGCCTCAAAGTCACTCGCTGCTTTCGCCCTTGTTCCAGTTGCCACCACTCCAGCCATGGCTCCCTGCCAACCAAATCCTAACATGAAAACCGTGTGAATATTATTGGATGCCAAAACACCGGCAGTTACCTGTGTAACTGCCGCAACAACCCCGCCTGAAATAATAACAAACGAACACATTAACGCAAGGTTGTCAACTATGCCGTTATCAAACACGTTCAGGTTTTTCTCAGTTAAAATGATCAGCAATATGTAAACCACGGCACCCATCATACCAAAAATGAATGATAATTCGAATGTTTGGAGGAGACTCTTGGACTTTTCAAACATGCTGAATAGCGTGGGTAGCCTAAAGAATAGGAGATAAATTCCATACAGTGCAATAATCAGAGTAAACAAACCATATAGAGATTTAATCGAGTTTGAATCACTCATTTTTCTCAATTTCAGATAAACTTTAAAAGGCTTTTTTTAATAAAAAGGAGATTAGTCGCGTTTTTTCTGGATGAGCTCGCCGACTATGCTGATCCCGATCTCTTCAGGTGTCTCAGCGGAGATATCATGGCCAATGGGTCCCTTGATTGTCTCAACGATCTCTGCGTCAAAGCCCTCTGATTTCAGCTGCTTGACGTGCTCCTTCCGCTTGTTACCGCTTCCGAGGAGCCCGATGTACGCAGGCTTTGCCTTAACTGCGTGCCTGAGGCCCGCTAACTCGAAGCTTGTCTCGCCGTGGAGCAATGCGACGTAGTCGCTCTGCCTGATGTCAACTTGTTCAAGGCTCTCTGGATATTTGTCGTTGATGATGGTGGCTCCCTCGGGGAACCAGTCAGCTCTCGCCGACTCTGCATCGTCCACGACTATTATATCGAAGTTGCACTCGGTTGCGTAACGGGCCACGGCCTGGGCTATCCAGCCGCTTCCCATGATGACTAGTCTCGGGTCTGGTCTAATCGGGTCCATGTAGATCTTCACCTCTCCTCCGCATTTACTGTTCACGGGTATCATTCCCTCTCGGGCGGGTACCCCCATGGCGAAGTGGTAGGTCTCGGGTTTACCCCGCTCCATCACTCCCATGGCCTTCCCTATCAGCAGCCTCTCCATGCCTCCACCGCCGATGGTACCAGTGGCCTTGCCGTCTGCCGTCACCAGCATCTTGGCTCCTGGGTCACGTGGTCCTGAGCCCGCTTTGAATATGAGGCTGCATAGTACCGCGGACTCACCCTTGTTTAGAGCCTCGTTGAGGCGCTTGACTATTTCCTGCTCACTCAACGGCGATCCTCTCTGCCGCGTCAAGCACGGCCTCTATTATCTTCGTGAAACCCGTGCACCTGCAGATGTTGCCCTCGATGGCAAGCTTTACCTCGTCGGGTGATGGGTTCTGGTTGTCCCTGAGGAGGGAGTAGCTGCTTATGAGCATCCCAGGCGTACAGAAACCGCACTGGATGGCACCGTTCTCGATGTACGCCTGGCGCAGGTCGATCATCATGGCCTTGTGCTCAAGTCCCTCAAGGGTCGTGACATGCTTCCCCTCCACCTGAGGGGCCAGTATGATGCAGCTTGCCACGGGCAAACCGTTCACCAGCAGCGTGCATGCGCCGCACTCGCCGTGCTCGCAGCCCTTCTTCACTGACTGGATGTTCATCTCGTCTCGCAGCATATCCGTTAGCGTGGTGTATGGAGGGACATCGACAGTCGCCTTTTCTCCGTTTAGCTTAAAGTTCACTTCCATTGTCTTCACCTCAGCCTCTCCAGGCACTGGTCAATCGCCCGCCTCATGAGCACGGGGCACATGTCCTTCCTGTACTCGGCCGTCCCGCGGACATCAGTGATTGGCTTTACGGCCTCGTAGACGGCCTTGGATGCCGCCTTGATGGTCTCCCCGTCCAGCTTGCTCCCCTTGAGCAGGCTCTCCGCCTCGGGGACCCTGATGGGTGTGACGGCTACGCTTCCGAATGCCACCTTTGCGTCGGT
>CAYLJH010000166.1:0-4915 GCA_964383685.1 uncultured Candidatus Bathyarchaeia archaeon
AGCCGCCGAGTGAGAAACTCACCCATGAATCCCCCCATGAAACCGGGCTTGGACGTATCAATCCCGTCCTCGGTTACCGTCTCGTAGCTCACGTTTCTGTGGATGATGATGTTGGGGAACATGCTCTCAAAGTCGAGGGCGGCCACGTTCTCGTGGAGCCCAGCCTTGGGGCTGAATATCATTCCTCCCCTGTCGCTCCTGATCATGTCCCATGCGCTGGACTTGAATCCGTAGCCCCCGTTCATTCCGGGCACCACCACGCCCATCTTGACCGCCTCGGCGCACTGCCTGCTGTCAATGGTCTTCCCCGGCTCCCAGTCAGCGGAGACCCCGATGGGGGCAAAAGTGAACCTCGCCCGCTCTATCAATCCCACTAATCCGACGCTGTTGTAGCTGCTGGACCCCAGGAGTATCCTGCCCCTGTAACTCTCACCTCCCCTGCCGAACCTGAGGTCGATGTTCTTCTTTCTCGCCCTGCTCATCAGGTGCCTGGTGGCCGAACGCGGGTCATCCATTACTATGATATCTGGGTCCCGGTCCAGTATCGCCTCGTTGAGGTGCTGTAGGATTACGCCCTCCCGCCCATCGAGTAACTCAGCTTCACCGTGTTCATCCGTGACCTGGACCTTCGTTACCTCGTAGCCGTCTGATATGCCCAATTTCATGGTTTTCCATGGTGGAGGTTCAAGCCATTCCCCGTCATCGATCTTTTCGATTGATGTTAGCCTTCCTTTTTTCTCAGTGAAATCACAGAGGGCGCTGGGTTGGATGCCTCGGTATATGAGGTGCCACTGGATGGGGATCAGGCCGATGTTGAACAGCTCCTCGACCTCGCGCAACCTATTAGCGTACCTGACAACAATGTCCAGGTCATCACCCATGTCCACCTTCACCTCGACGTACCGTGCCTTCTCCTCCCGGTGGATTGATGTGTAGCGCGTAACGGGGCTTGCCGAAACCACGAAGGGGTGATCCTCAAAGAGGTAGACCAGGTTGTCGATAGTGTACTCCGGTTTGGGTTTGGCTATGATTATCGGGTTATGTCTTTCCTCGACCTTGATAGCTTCCCCTCTAGTGGTCTTGAACCAGTAAACCACGTTTCTCTCCCTGATATAGGGGTCTAATAGCCAGCCCCTGTGCCTCACACGTGCCCATCCTCAAGCCTGCTGAGCTTTCTGTTCAATATCTCAATTTGCGTAGTTATCTTCTCCAGCATGCTCCTGTTCTCCAGTGTCGAGATCATGAGCATCAGGTCCAGCATCTTGAACGACTCCGCGTAGCTCATGGCCCCTAGCTCGTCTGACCACGCCTGTATCAGGTGGTCAAACGCGGTTCTCCTGTTCTCGCTCCTGAGGGGGTCCTGGAACTCTTTCCTTAGTTTGTCCACCAGCTCCTGGTAGCTCATCCTGAATGGCTTTGTTTCTCTTCCCATCTTGAAATCAACAACGTAATGATACTCGACCGAGCCTAGAGGCTTCAAAGGGTGGTCAACGAGGAACGCCCTGTTGTACTTGGAGCCCTTCTTCCTTTCCCTGAGATAGATGATGATATTGGCGCAGTGCCTCAGGAACATGCTGCTCTCCGGCATGGGCTTCAGTTTGGTCTTCTCCTCGCTGATGCGGCCCGACGCCACTATGGGTATCCGCCTCTCAGCGCAGATATTCCTCAGGCTGTTGATGGACATCTGGATCTCCTCGTAGACAACGTGGCGGTTCCTAATCCGCGGGTCGTCCTTGGCCAGCTTGTATATTCCCCTCAGGATCACCAGGCTCACGTTGTTCTCCTCCTTGAGGAGTTGTATCAGCCCCTCAACCAGGAGCACCTGCTGGTCTGCGGAGCTGGCCGTGAATATCTGGACACGTTTCAGCGCATCCCACATGTGGAACCCAGAGTCCTCAACAAGCTCGGCTAGCTCCTCAAGACCCAGGTTGGTGCACTCCTTCCTGTAGTTTCCCATGAGCATGTAGACCACCACGGGTTTTCCCTTCTCGTTGGCCGCAAGTGCCCGCGTGGTCATGTGCTGGAACAGTATCTCCATGAGGTTTTTCTCGCCATAGAAGAAATAGAAGAGCCCACGCTGGATGCCCCCTATCAGTTTGTCCAGCTCAGGGCTCCCCGTGGAGAGCTGATTTTCTGCCGTGTACCGGTTTAGCAGCTCCTGCCCCGTAAAGTACTCAGTCATCTAGCGAAAGCATCAACAATATTTCAGGTATTAAGCCAGACGCACCGTCGGGTGGCATAGGGATTGATGAAAGTACAGTCAGTAGTCAAAGGCTACCCGTCACATAACAAGTAAGATTAAATCTGCTAGGCGAAACTTTGTCGGTATGGAATGCGACACCTTGGTCATCGGGGCAGGTATAATGGGCCTCTCAACGGCATATTACATGAAGAAACGGGACCCGTCCAAGAAGATAGTGGTTATTGACAAGTACAGCGGGCCGGCCCAGGGCAACAGCGCCAAGAGCGAGGGCGGGTTCAGGAACATCTTCACCAGCGAGACAAACTACCTGCTGGCCGACTCAAGCATCGATTACTTCTTCCACATGGAGAAGGAGATGGGCCACAAACTGAAAATGGAGCCCATCGGCTACCTGTGGCTATTCAGCGAGGATCAGTACGAGAAGATACGCCCCGCAGTCGAGGGTTTGAAGGCAAAAGGTGTCGAGCTTGAGGTATTCAACAGGGAGGAGATTGAGGCAAAGGTCCCCTCGCTGATAACTGATTTCGGGGACGACGAGGAGGCAGAGATGCTTGGACTCAAGAACGTTGACTATGGCGTCTATGGCAAGAAATGCGGCAGCCTCGACGCTGACGCCCTTGTCCGGGCATACGAGGCCGAGTTCCTGAAGCTAGGGGGCGAGGTCAAGTACAACACCGAGGCCACCGAGCTAATAGTTAAGCCCGAGATGGAGCTGGAGATACCGGGGGAGCCATTCGTATGGCAGGAAAAGGTGATCGCTGGGGTCAAGACATCAGACGGCGAGATAACCGCTGGAACAACCGTAGTCGCATGCGGTGTATGGGCGCACAAGCTAATGGACCCTGTCGGTCTCGACTGTTTCCAGAGGCCCAAAAAGAGACAGCTATTCGCATTCAAGGATCCGAAGCTGGAGCCCGTCATGCGGACCGAGGGGTTGAACCACGAGAACGCGCTTCCCCTAATTGTTTTACCCACTGCTGGAATATTCCTGAAGGCTGAGCTCAGCGAGGGAAGCATCTGGCTTGGCTGCGCCGACACCGTCCCCAGGAAGTTTGAGCTGGAGGAGGACCCCCAGGCCGAGGATGACTACTACACCAACAACATCTACCACGCACTGGTCATGTACTTTGGCGAGTTCGAGGACGTCCGGCCCATGAACAGCTGGGCTGGCCAGTACGCTATCAACAGCTTCGACGAGACCCCCGTCATCTACGGCGAGAAAGGGTTCCTCTACGTGGGCTGCGGCAGCGGAAGCGGCATCATGAAGGGTGACGCCATCGGCAGGGTTGCGGACGCTCTTTGTGCCGGGGAGGCCGAGGTTGAGCTCCACGGTGGCCGCAAGCTGGCAGTCGCCAAGCTTGGGATAAAACACAGGGCTGTAGAGCACGAAGAGTTCGTGATCTAGCCCCTCATAGAATTTCTTTTTGGGTGGGACCTTAGTCCCTGCTTTTGACGCCTTTGATGACGCCCTCGACCAGCCTGTACACGGATTTTAGTCCCTTGCGCTCGATGTCCCTGCTCCAGGGGTAGGACGCCATGCCGTATCCAGCTGCCTTCGGGTGCCTGAACATGATCTCCAGTGCATCACCCAGCTCGTCAGCGGTCGGGCCGTTCTCCACCGGCAGCCCTGCACCAGGGATATCGTCCGGGTCAAGTATGTCAAGGTCAACGTGGACATAGATGATGTCAGTCAGCGCGGCCAGCCTCTCCATCTCCTCACAGATCTTCGGACTACTCGCCTTCAGGTCCGCGACGGTAACCTGGGGGATTCCATGAGTATCAATGAGGTTCTGCTCCCATGGGTCGGTGTCTCTTACTCCTACCATTGTAACATAGCTGATTGGGAGCGGCGGGACGATACCGCAGGCTCTTCTGATGTGGTGTAGGCAGAGGCCCGTGCTGATGGCAACGGGCATCCCGCCCATCATGCCGCTGAGGCTCGTCTCTGGGGTGTTGAAGTCGCCGTGGGCGTCGATCCAAACAAGGCCGACCCTCAGTGGCTTCCATGACCCGCTTGCCCTCTGGTGCCCTGCCAGCATACCCATCAAGCCGTTGCAGTTTGCCATCAGGCCAATGGGTAATATCCCTGCCTGAATCTGCCTGGACACTATATCCGCCAGGTTGCTGCTAGCGAGACCTAGCCTGAGTCTCGCGCCGTAAACCTTCTCCTCCTCTGGGCTCAGCTTCGCGTAGACGCTTTCAACTATCTCGCAGCCCATTCCCTCCAGCAGGGGTATCAATCCCCCCTTCTCCATTGTCTTCGGCCCCTCGTCGTTCTCTGTCCTGCCGAGGTGTCCGCTGAAAGTCAGTTTGGGTAAACCCACCCTTATCTTACTCATAGAATCAACGTACCATCTGGGCTTTTTAGGCATAAAAGATGTGCTGGAAAAATTGGGAGAAGATTAGTATCTTCTGCTGCGGCCGCGGTCGAATGGCCTTCTGTTCTCGTACTCGACCTGCTGGGCCGAGACATTGTTCTCAAGGTCAACCTCGTCGAATGGGGCCTCCTCCAGCACGGAAAAGTTTCCATACCTGCCAAGGTTCAGCCTCATGCTGCCCCTGAACACGTTGACGTAGGCGTTGTCCAGCTTGAGGATCATGTCCTCCTCGATCTGGCTGATGTTGTCATCCCACAGCGTAAGGTAGACGCTGCCGGTATCGTCGGCTATTAGCGCCTCGCATACCTGGTGAGAGCTGTTATCGTTCCTTGAG
>CAYLJH010000167.1:0-4894 GCA_964383685.1 uncultured Candidatus Bathyarchaeia archaeon
ATCTGAGACCTTGTCCTGGTCAGCAATTAAAACGTACTCCTTACAACAGGACGCGACTATTTTCTCCCTGAGAAGCGCGCCTCCGCCGCCCTTTATGGCATTAAGATCATTGTCTATCTGATCCGCCCCGTCGAACCCAAAGTCAAGGACAGGGTACTCGTCCAGGGTTGTCAGGGGGATATGAGCCTTGACTGCCTCCTGGATGGCCTGATAGCTTGTAGGGACTGCCCTGATATTCTCAAGCTCCCCGCTGGCCATCTTCGCGCCTATAATCCGGATGCCCTCGGCCGCCGTGCTGCCGCTTCCGATACCAATGATCATGTCAGATTTGATGTGGGATACACCCTTCTCCGCCGCCCTAATCTTTGCCTCGTTCCGCCAGCTCATTTATTGCTCAAGCTCCAAGCGATCAAGTTCTTCTAGCTCCTTAAGCACGTCCTGTTTAAGCTTATCTAATCGCTCCTCGACGGTCTCCCTGCCCCTTCTGGGAGTCCCCTCCTCATCCTCATCAGGTTCCTCAATCTGGGGTTGGGGCTGGGGCTTCGGCTTAGTTCCTCTCGATCTTGGCTGTGGCTTCGGCTCCTCCTGTACCACGGGCTCGATGGGCTGGATGTTAAGCTCCTTGATGATTAGGTCTATCTTGCTCTGGGTGTCAGTGAGGGTTTCCTGGAACTGCTTGACGATGTCTGACCTTATCACCTCAAGCTCGTTGAGGCTCACGATGAGCTCGGCCTTGTTGAGCTCGTCTGTGACCTTCTGCATCTCCACCTCATAGTTCTTACCGAGGCGTTCCCGCTCACCCTTGTTAATCTCTCCAGCGTCCTCCGCCTCGAAGAGGCGCTTCATTACCATGCCCAGTATCTCTTGCTGGACGGTCAACGTGCGGATCGTGGATCTTGCCTTCTCGACCTCTCCCCTTTTCGCGACATTAGGAAGCGTTGGAACATTTACTCTAGATGACCCCGTCGAAACCGGGGTCCTTGGTAGGTCGTCATCCTCACGCCTCCTAGGCTTACCAACACCATCGGTTGCCCTCATGAACATAAAAATGGCAACCGCAGCGACTATGAGCGCCCCTATGCCTACTATCATGTCGTCGGTCAGAGTTAGCTCCATCGCTATTCATCATTTCATGGCACCTGTGAATATTTAAGCGAAGCCCTTGGGACTGGATTGTCCCATTTAAATTGCATCATTCGTTGAAACATCTTCTCAGGTTGATTTTTAGGTGAAAAGGCGGTGAGATACTTGATTGATATGAGCGATACGCTTGGCCTCGGCAAGGTTACGAAGGAGATATTCAACAGAAGCGTCCTGCCATATCTTCCCATTGAGAAGAGCCTTGAGCTGGACGGGGCAACCACTGAGTTTTCTGGGAAAACCGTTATCGCCCACAGCCCTAGCATAGGGGTGCCAACCGAGGCCCTGGGGTTCTTTTCGTTCCATTACGCGGCAAGCAACGTGGCCAGCCGGTTCGGGAAGCCATCCCACTTGATCTCAGGCATTTACCTGCCATTGAAGACCAAGGAGAGTGATCTGAAGATTATAGCAAAAAGCCTAGGTGACGAAGCAAAAAAGTACGGCGTCATCGTCACTGCTGGGCAAACCGCCACATATTTTGGTCTTGAGATACCCCTTTTGACCTCCACTTGTATGGGTGCCGAGGTTAGATCACCAGGGAAACCTAGGCAAGGAGACGTAGTCTTACTCGTAGGGGAAGTGGGGGGCGAGGCGGTCTGGCTTGACAGGCTTGCCAAGGGCCAGAATTTCGATGGATGGATGAAGTTCACGCCGCTGCCCGTGATCCTTTCACTGCAAAACGTTGAACAGGTTAAGGTAATGCACGATGTCTCGGAGGGTGGCGTCATCGGGGCAATGTACGAGATCGCGGAGGGACACAGTGTCATGATTGATGCCTCGTCAGAGAACATCGTCTACGCGGAGGGGGTAACTGGGCTTGACGGTGAGATACTCAGGGCACCAACATACGGGGCGCTAATCACGATAGTTAGCCCAGCTGGGGTAGGCGAGGCGAAGAAGAGGTGCAAGGAGATAGGCGTCCCATGTACAATCATCGGTTCTGTGGGTGAAGGAGAAGGGCTGTCACTGGACGGCGAGCCAGTCACCGAGCAGAGGCGCATCGATATCGATGAGATATACGGGAGCTTCCCAGGGGACGGGTAAGCCACACAATTTGCATAATTTTATATTGTAGGCTCGGAGTTCTTAATGCAATAAGGGGGAGCTGGACAGCAGTTCGGCTGAGAGGACGTTAATTCGTCGACCCTTAGAACCTGATCCAGGTAATACTGGCGGAGGAAAAAACACAATGAGTAATAAACTTAATACACGTGACTTGGCTGAGATAGCTACATCTGTGGCGCTTTCATACGTTCTGAACTTGATTATCGTATACAACCTACCTCAAGGAGGATCAATCACTATGGGGAGCATGGTACCGATACTGATACTGGCCCTCAGGAAAGGCCCCTATATCGGTGCCTTCGCTGGGACCGTATTCGGGATACTACAGCTCGTAATGGGGGGATACTGGTTCTCATTTGCCCAGGTGATCCTTGACTACCCAGTCGCTTTCGCTGTCCTCGGGATAGCTGGGTTCTTCAAAAAGCAGCCGATGATAGGGGTCATCGTCAGCATCGGTTTAAGGTTCGTAGCTCACTTCAGCTCAGGCGTGATCTTCTTTGGGCAGTGGGCACCTCCTGAACTCGGCCCATACGTCTACAGCGCGATCTATAACGGAAGCTACCTAGTCCCGGAGTTAATCATCAGCGGTTTCATGGTATACCTCCTCATCAAGAGGGGTGTACTGGAAATAATGATTTAACCCACCTCCTTTTTACACATTTATGTTAAAACAGCCCATTATATGCAATCAATGTTACCCATACTGCTTATAATCAATGTAGTGGGTTGATAGCTAAATTGGTGAATTAGCATGAGCGATGAAGAGTTCTATATGAGCACGTACACCCCGGATATCGAGCTGAACCTGCCGAAAAAGGTCTGGATATTCGATACCACCCTCAGGGACGGGGAGCAGATGCCGGGCGTAACCTACACTATCGACGAGAAGATCAAGATCGCGCGCCAGCTGGACGAGCTGCGGGTCCCCAAGATCGAGGCGGGGTTCCCCATCACCAGCAAGGGCGAGACCGAGTCAGTGAAGAGGATAGCCGCGCTTGGGCTTGACTCCACTATAATAGCTCTTTCACGGCCACTCAAGGGCGATATCGACCGTGCACTTGACTGCGATGTGCCATATATCCACATATTCATCAGCACAAGCGACCTGCACATCAAGCACATGATGAACACCTCCCGCGAGGAGGTCCTGAGGCAGGCAGTTGAGGGCATCACGTACGCCAAGGACCACGGCGTCAGGGTTGAGTTCAGCCCACAGGACGCCACAAGGACTGACATGGATTTCCTCAAGGAGATCTGTATCGCGGCAGGCGATGCAGGAGCCGAGATGCTGAACATCCCGGACACCGTGGGCGTTATGACGCCGAGGGTAACCTACGAGTTCTTCAAGGAACTGAAAAACACGGTAAAGACTCCGCTGAGCGCACACGCACACAACGACCTGGGTCAGGCGACAGCCACAAGCCTAGCGGCAGTGGAGGCAGGTTGCGAGCAGATACACGTCTGCATCAACGGACTGGGCGAGAGGGCAGGGAACACCAGCCTAGAAGAGGTTGCAGTGAGCCTCATCGCGCAGTACGGCATTGAAACAGGATTGAATTATCAAAAGCTGGCAGAGACCAGCAACATGGTGCAGCAGATCAGCAGCATCTACATGCCACCGACCACACCCATCGTCGGAGACAACGCTTTCACGCACGAGGCAGGCATTCACGTACACGGCTTGCTGAGCCACAGGGGCAACTATGAGATCATCAACGCCGAGTTCGTCGGAAAGAAGAGCAGGATAGCGGCCGGCAAGCACGCGGGACGCCACGGCGTCTTCAAGATGGTGAGGGACCTGGGCTTCGAGCCGACAGAGGACCAGCTGAAGACCATCGCCAGGAGGGTAAAGACCATCGGCGACACGGGAAAGGTGATCACCGACGACGACCTCTACGCCATCACAAAGGATGTCATGAACATCAGGATGGAGGACCGGGTAAAGCTGAAGCAGCTGCTGGTCGTGACGGGTAACACCATCACACCCACTGCAAGCGTCACGTTGATAGTTGACGGCAAGCCCATGACTGGAAGCGGCGTCGGGAACGGGCCAATTGACTCAGCCACCAATGCAATCAGGAACGTCGTTGGAAGCTTCGCAGATATCTCGCTGGAGAAATTCAGCATGAAGGCAATCACGGGCGGCACCAACGCGGTGGCTGATGTAACCGTCGGTGTCAGGCAGGGCGACAGGCTCATCTCGGCCAACGCGGTCCACGGTGACACGGTCATGGCCAGCGTAGAGGCAATACTCAAAGGCATGAACCGTTTACTTGACAAGGCAGAAATAAAATGAGCACGGTTGCACAGAAGATACTGGCAAGCCACAGCGGACGGGACACAGTCGAGCCGGGGGAGATAGTTAAGGCGGACATCGATTTCGCCTTCATGCCCGCCTTGACCGCCGCGCTTGCATTCCACGCCATGTACGATATGGACATCAAGAAGGTCTTTGACCACGAGAAGGTCACCATCCTCCTTGACCACATCGCGCCGGCCACAAACATCCAGAACGCCACCCTACACAAGGAGTGCAGGGAGATAGCCAAGAAGCAGAACTTCAAACATTTCTATGATATCAACAGCGGCGTGTGCCACCAGATCATACCGGAGAACGGACACGTATACCCAGGCATGCTCATGGTCGGGGCCGACAGCCACACCTGCACCCACGGCGCATTCGGTGCCT